>JAICEJ010000355.1 GCA_025924215.1 Candidatus Binatia bacterium | reverse complement strand
TGCAGTTTTACGTTCTCAAAGAACCTTGGCCATGGCGTATGTGTGCTTGGATGAACAAAGATAGTCGTAGGGCTCCGCTGTTATCATTTTCTCAAGCAGAACCCTTGCAATCCCGGTGCGAGAATAGGTGCGACGGATTGGAATTGTCAATCGGGTCTATTCTACCAAGGTAGCGATCGCTTCGACGTGAAAGGTGTGTGGAAATAGATCGATGGGCTGGACGGTCCGCAGTGAGTAGCCCTGCTTGGCCAGGGCGGCAAGATCGCGGGCGAGCGTAGCCGGATTGCATGAGATGTACAGGATCTTTTTGGCGCCGATCACAGCCAGGTCGCCCTCCAAACCTTTGGCGCCACCGCGCGGCGGGTCGAGAACTATTTTAGAGTAGCGCCGGCGCTGCTTCTTCAGTTGCGCCAGTGCGGCGGGAACCGGCGAGCAAATCCAGTGAATATTATTGATGCCGTTCAATTCGGCACCGCGCTTGCCACTCTCGAAGGCCGGGCGATAGCCTTCCACCGCGACCATGTCACCGACGCGCTGGGCGATCGAGTAGGTAAAATTGCCAGCGCCGCTGTATAGCTCGAGCACGCGATCGTCGCGATCGAAATCGGCCGCCGCCAATAATTCCTTGAGAAGTTGTCGATTGCCTTGACTGTTGACTTGGGTAAATACGTCGCCATCGACTCGCACGCACAGGCCGTCTTCAGGAATGACTGATACCGCCACTTCTCCCCACGTTTGGCGCCAGTCAGGCCCTCGCACAATCAAACCATTGATCAACTGATTTTCTTCCAGCAAGCGTCCGCAGATCGAACTGTCGCGCGAGTTAAATCCGCCTGCTGATTGCCCGACGATGACGATTTCGGTCGGTTGATCGCCAGTGACAATCTCCAGATGCTCGACATCGGTAATCAACTCCTCGCTCCACCGCCGCAACTGTTCGATGAGACCATTGAGCTTGTCATCGGCGATCAGGCACGTGTCAATCTCGATCAGGTGGTGCGAAAACGAAGTAAAGAAGCCAAGACGTTTGGATCCATCCCGTTGCAAGCGAATACGTCGACGGTAGTTATAGGTAGACGGGGAAGCAATGATCGGTTTGAGTTCGAATCCCTTGAGTTTGCCGATGCGCCTTAGCGCGTCTTCAACACTCTTCTGCTTTGCGCCTAGCTGGCTCTCATAGCGCACGTGCTGCCAGGGACAGCCGCCGCACTGAGCTACATACGGACAAGGCGGTTCCTGACGCAGGGATGACCGCTTTAGTATCCGGACTATTTCGCCGACCGAATATCGCTCCTTTGCTTCGACAATACGCGCGGCGACGGTATCGCCAGGCGCTGTCTTGGGAATCATCACTGCCTTTCCCTGATGGCGCCCGATTCCATACGGCCCATATGAAAGCGCATCGATATCTAGCGTGAGCTCATTTTTCGCGTTAGTCTGTATCATTAAGTTCGCAATCTTAACTGGCTCTTGGATCCTCTAGTGACTATACAAGCTGTGGACGAGGTTGCCACTGTGGGAGCTGCTTAGTCGATTAGGAAACGCATCTGATGGAAGCACAAGACGATCCGCGCCTTCAAAAAGGCATTGACGAGTTTAATCAGCAGCTCTTCTTTGAGTGTCATGAAACCCTGGAGGAGATTTGGTTGGAGGAGCGCGGCGAAGACCGTAAGTTTTACCAAGGGATTATTCAAATTGCCGCAGGTTATTTCAAGTTGCAGCAAGGCGTCCCCGCCGGAGCGATCAAGCTTTGGCGCATGGGACTGGAAAAAATCGAGCCCTACAGCCCCGTCTATCTGGGCGTTGAGCTGGCCTCCTTCAGCGCAGCGGTCAAACGAAACCTCGATGAGCTGGAAACCGTCCAGAAAACGGGGACGGATTCTCTGGCCGTCTCTGCTCCTACGCTCTACCGCGTCAGTTAATCATCGCACCGCATGATTCGCTGTCTCGACGTGCGCAAAAGCTACCGCCAGGGCGATAACGAAGTTACCGTTTTATCCGGGATTACCCTCGATATTCCTCAGGGTCAGTTCTCGACCATTATGGGACCCAGCGGATCGGGGAAGAGCACGCTGCTGCATCTCATGGGTGGTCTGGATCGTCCCAGCGCCGGAGATGTTCTGATAGGTGAGCGTATCATATCGCAAATGGCGGATGATCAAGTAACCCTTTTCCGCCGAACCCAGATCGGCTTTGTTTTTCAATTTTTTAATCTATTGCCGACTCTTACGGCGCTGGAAAACATCACTCTGCCTTTCGTGCTCGATGGCCGTCCTAGAGGGAAAGCCGCTCAGCGAGCGCAGTTTCTTCTCGACAAGGTTGGCTTAGCGCATCGCCGAACCCACTTGCCAGAAGCCATGTCCGGCGGGGAAATTCAGCGATTGGCGATCGCTCGAGCGTTAGCCTTCGAGCCGCCGTATATCCTGGCGGACGAGCCCACCGGCAACCTGGATTCTAAAAACGGCGAGATCGTCCTCAACCTGTTGCGCCGGATCAACCAGGAGGATCGCTGCACCGTCGTCATGGTCACTCACAGCCCCGAGGCTGCCAAGGTCGGCGACCGAACCATTTGCCTGCGTGATGGCCTGATCGAGAAAGATTTCTGATGTTACGCTTGCTTGAAACCGTTTCATGGCGTCATCTGAAACTGCACCGGCTGAGAACATTCTTGACGTTTCTCGGCATCGCTTTGGGTGTCGCAGTTATCGTTGCTATCGCAATCGTCAATAGGTCCCTGACCACATCGTTTCAGTCGACCATCGATCAGATAGCCGGCAAGGCCGTATTGCAAGTCGCTAATGGTGAAAGTGGCATTCGTGAAGATCTTTTCCCGATGATTCGGGATACACCTGGAGTCAAGGATGCGGCCGCGGCGGTGGATGGCTTCTTACCTGTAAGCGCGGCCGCCGAACGCCTTTATGTTTATGGCGTGGACTTGCTGACCGATTTTGCCATCCGCGATCATCAGTTTACCGGCGCCGGCTTCGAGTTCGACCAGGCGCTTGATTTCATTGCCGCCCCTGATTCGATTGCCGTAACTGAAACTTTTGCCCGCCGTCTCGAGCTCAACTTGGAGTCCGCGCTCACCGTGATCACCAGCCGAGGGAAGCAGACCTATACGGTGCGTGCGTTGTTGAAGGAGGAAGGAACCGCCAAAGTATTCGGCGGCAACTTCGCCTTGATGGATCTACCTGTGGCACAGAAGGCATTCGGCAAACAGGGAAAGCTCGATATCGTCGATATCACCGTAGAGCCAGGCGCAACCGCCGAGGATGTACAACAGAGATTACGCCGAAGCCTGAAAGGAATGGCCGATGTCGAACGGCCGCGCAAACGGGGCGAGCAGATCGAATCCTTACTAACGTCTTTTCGAGTCGGTCTATTCTTTGTCAGTTTGATTGCGCTGTTTGTCGGATTCTTTCTCATCTACAACACCGTATCGGTCTCGGTGGTGCAGAGAAAAAGGGAAATAGGCGCCTTACGCTGCATCGGCATGAGACGCGGTGAATTACTCCGCTGGATTATCTCAGAGGCGCTGATCCTTGCTCTCGTCGGCGCGCTGGCGGGCTGCGTGTTTGGATGGCTGCTGGCCCAGGCGGCGTTGGTGGCAGTCGGCGAGACGGTGCGCAATCTGTTTTCGTCAATCGGTCTGACAACCGGCGGTTTGACCTTGCAAGAGCTGGCGTTGGCAGTTGTCAGCGGCGTCGGAGTGGCCGTCCTCGCTGCCCTTCATCCCGCCATCGAAGCCGTTCGCGTGAGTCCGTTGGAAAATGCCCGGCAAGCCGCCTGGCGTCCTGGATTTCACGGTAGAAGTTCGTTGGCTACCCGCCTTGGCGTAATTTGCCTTGTGCTATCTCCAGTGATTATTTTTTTCGCTGCTGTTTTGCGGAGCCCCATCCGACAGTTCAGCGCTGGGGTAATCGGCATGCTGATTTTACTGCTTGGCTTGGCATTTCTTTGTCCGCTGATCATCAACTCCTGCGTTAAGTGGTTCTGGCGCGCCGACATAACTGTTCCCGGCTTTTCCTGGGCGGAAACCAGGCTGGCATCCGATAGCCTGCGAAAAAACCCGATCAGATCTGGCATCACCGTGGCTACGATCGTGATTAGCCTTGCCGCGATCTTCACCATTGCCGCATTCGTTAACAGCGTGCGTGGGTCCCTGCTCGCCTGGATCGATCAAATGGTCACCGCGGACCTGATCGTCAGCTCCGGCGCGCGGACCGCGGGGCCAAAAAATGTGCCGCTTAGGGAAGATCCCTTACCGGGTCTTAAATCGGTGCCGGGTGTCAAGATCGTCGATCTCTATCGTTTGATCCGTTCGACGTACAATGGAATGCCGATTCTGATCGAATCATTTTCAGCGGTGGAATCCGCTAGTGTGCGCAGGCTGCCGACTCCCGGAGGAGACGGCAAGAAAGCGTTGAGCGAAATGGCCGCTGGTAAAGGCGTTATCGTTAGCGAGAGCTTTCAGAGCAAGTTCGGCAAGGGCGCCAACGACACCATCGAGCTTGCCACTCCGTCCGGTCTCATTGCTTTCAAGGTGCTGGGCGTTTACATCGATTATTCTTCCGATATCGGCAGCGTTTTGATCGATCGCGGTTTGTACAAGAAATTTTGGCAGGACGAGTTGGTAGATGCGTTTGATATATGGTTGGATCCGGGCGCCGATCAAAGCGTCGTTATCGAAAAGATCAAGGAAGATTACGGCGAGCAGTACGAGCTGTTCATCAGCACACATCGGCAGCTAAAAGAGTCGGTGGTGCGCATCATGGAGCAATCGTTCGTGGTTAACTATGCCGTCGAAATTGTTGCCGTGGTCGTGGCGGTCTTTAGCGTCATCAACACTTTGTTGGCTTCGGTTCTGGATCGCGCGCGAGAGATCGGCGTGTTGCGCGCCATCGGCGCAACGCAAGCTCAGATTCGCCGGATGATTATCTTCGAGGCTGCATGGATCGGTCTCATCGGCGGGTTCTTGGGTTTGATCGCCGGCACCATCATGTCCTACCACCACGTGGTTTATAACACGAAAGTACTTACCGGTTGGACCTTTGAATACTACTATCCCTATCATCTGTCAGCGCTATCGATTTTTATATCTGTGATTCTCTGCCTGCTAGCCGGCTATTGGCCGGCTAAACAAGCCGCCGCCACGCCGATTGTCTCCGCCATCGGTTATGAGTGAGGCGAATTAGGAATCTCAATCTATGCGCACTCTGTGTCTTTTCTGGTGCAAGAATCAGAGATATTCATCGCTGAGGTGCAGAGACCGGCGAGTCGCCGAGTCTAAAAAGGCAGAATCTCTGCGAACGCTGTGTCTATGCGGTGTTAGGATCCGAGTGTGTGAGGGAGGCGATGCGGCAGTTCTGGAAACGAGCCTGTGGGTTGTCTGCGCCTGTTCCGGTGAAAAGTCTTCTGACATTCTGGAATTTACGAAGTTGGCAGCTCGGTAAACGTCACAAAGCGGGCGCGGCGGTTTT
>JAICEJ010000354.1 GCA_025924215.1 Candidatus Binatia bacterium | reverse complement strand
CTTTTCACCGGCGGTGTGTCGGCCACTGAGATCGGCCGGATCGTCTCCAGCCTCAATGATGCTCTGGTGAGGCGGTTGGTCTATCTTGGCGAACAGAGTCTTGGCGCGCCACCGGCGCCTTTTGCATGGATCGTCTTCGGCTCTGAAGGGCGATTGGAACAAGCTCTACTGACCGACCAGGACAATGCCTTGGTCTATGAGAGCGAATCTGCATCGGCGCGAGCTTACTTCACAGCCCTGGCGAATTATCTTGTGGAGGCGCTGATCCAAGTCGGCTTTCCGCCTTGCGCCGGCGGGTACATGGCAACCAAATGGTGCAAGCCGTTAAACGAGTGGCAAGCGCTTTTGATCCGCCACATACAGACCCCCGAACCGCAAGCGCTGTTAGACAGCGCGATCTTTTTCGACTTCCGCGCGGTAGCCGGTGATCTCTCTTTGACACCGTTGGAAAAAACTCTCGCCGGCGCGCGCCATGAAAAGCTTTTCTTATCGCATATGATTCGCGGAGCCCTTGAATTTCGGCCGCCGCTGGGCTTCTTCAAAAGGATTCGCACTGATAACGGCAAAGTTGACTTAAAAAAAGGCGGCATCGGACCCATCGTAGCTTTGGCCCGCGCCGCTGCCTTGTGCGCCGGTTCACATGAGCGCTCCACGCTCGCAAGACTAGAAGCAGCCGGCGCGTCGGGATCGCTCCTCACTGAGGAAAATGCTCACGCGCTGGGCGATATTTTTTCTTTCCTGCTGCACCTGCGACTGCGCCGGCAACTCACTGCTTATCGTCATAAACAGGCCCTCGATCATGCGATCAGCCTAGCAGAGCTATCGATTTTAGAGCGGCGCCATTTGCATGAGGCATTCGTCATGATCAAGCTGATCCAGGACGCGCTTATGCTTGACACTGGCTATCCATGACAATAGATTCGATGACCACGAACAAAGGAAGCCGCCCACGTCCAAGCAGCAACAAGAGTCGTTGAAAGTCGTGCCCATCGATGCGGCGCATCCGCCAAGCTCGAACTTGTGGCTAGCGCGCTTGCGTGAGGTTGCATCCAATTGGCTCGGAATCATCGGGATCCTGATATTTTTTCTAGCTTGGGAAATCGCAACCCGCACGCACATTCTCAATCCGTTTTATTTTCCGCCATTTTCGCAGATCCTCGCCAAAGGCTACGAGCTTTTCGCCAGCGGCTCGATCTGGGAACACATGTGGTTCAGCCTGACCAATTTCTCCATAGGCTTTGTGATTTCGGTGATACTCGGTGTTGTCATCGGAGTTCCAATGGGCTGGTATCGCAACCTCAGCAAGGCTTTTGATCCGCTGCTCTCGGGTATTTACGCCACTCCGCTGATTGCCTTGTTACCCTTGATCATCATGGTTTTCGGCCTGGGCCCGATATCGAAAATCATCATGACGATACTTGCCGCAGTGTTTCCGATCCTGATCAATACCATGGTGGGCATTGCCAACACGGACCATCGTCTGATTACGATGGCACGTGCCTTCGGCGCCAAGGATAGGACCATCTTTCTTAAAGTCTCGGTTCCGGGATCGCTTCCTTACATTGTTGCCGGCATGCGCGTGGCCTTGGGCCGCGCCTTGGTCTACATCGTCGTCGCCGAGCAATACGGCGCGGCAACCGGTCTCGGCTATCTGAGCTCAGTGGCGGCGCAACGTTTTCAGATGTCGGCGATGTTCGTTCCCATCGTTATTATCGCGGTTCTCGGCGCCACTTTAAACGAGCTGCTCAAAGCGCTCGAGCAGCGTCTGGAAAAGTGGAAGCCGCAAAAGTAAGCGGCTCGCTCGCGGATTCAACGCAGGAGGAAAATCGATGAATGCAGCTAGGATTTTATCACAAACGTTGACGCTGACTCTCTTGATCCTGACGTTTGGGATTTCGCAGGGCTTGGCCCAGGGAGCGAAAATGAATGTCGGCCAGGCGGGCGTCAATCCGGGCGCCGGCCTTTTCGTCATCGCCGAGAGAGAAAACCTGTATAAGAAGCACGGGCTCGATGTCAGCATTGTTAAGACCAATACTACAGCCGCGGTTCAGGCAATGCTCGGCGGAAGCATGCAGATGGCGACCGGAGCAGGCGCCGCGGCTTTTGTCACGGCGACACTGGAAGGCGCTCCGCCGTTTGTGCTGGTCGGCTCATGGGTCAATGTTTTTCCTTATAAGATCATGGCGCAGAAAGACATCAAGAAAATCGCCGATCTGAAAGGCAAGACCGGCCATGTCGGCGCGCCGTTCGGTACCATCCCCGACACCGCTCTTAGATTTGCGTTGAACCGATTGAAGATCGATCCGGAAAAGGATGTAAAGCTGGTTCAGCATTCCAGCGCGGACCCCGCGAGTATTCTTGCCGCGATGGAAAAGGGCGATGTACAGTTCGGCATCTTCGCCCCGCCCTTCGATCTCATCGCCGAAAAGCGCGGTTATGAAATGCTGCTCGCGCTACCGGCATTGGGCATCCCATGGCAACAGAACGGGGAGCTCCTGCCACGCTCGTATTTGAAGACCAACCGCGACAACGTTGTGCGCTTCATGAGAGCCACGACTGAGGCGATGAGGTTCTTTTTCGAACAGAAAGAAAAAACCATCAATTACATGGCGCCCTATTTGGGCCGCAGCCGCGAAGAAACCGAATACGCTTATAACATGTATAGAAACTGGGTCGATGTCAGCCCTCGCCCGAAGATCGAGACGATTCGCACCACATTGGACGCCATCAAAAAGAATACTCCGAAAGCGGCAAACGCCGATCCGGCCTCCTTTATCGATGCCAGTATTGTCGATCAGCTGGTCAAAGAAGGCTACGTTAAGTAGAGTTCCGTTCCCATTGCCGTTAACTGTATCATCAGAGTGTTAAACTCTCGCACAGGCTGCTCAAAAAGACTCAAATGCAAGGCGCGCGAAGTTCGATGAGCTGAGCCGTACGCTTCTTCAGTGCGTTGAAGCATGTCGAGCGAGCCCAAGGAAGCATACGAGTCCTTTCAGCAGCCTGTTCTGGTTTGACGCTCCTGAAGTGCAGTGTTAGCATCCGAGAGTTGCCCTAAGGAGAAAATGAAGACGTGAAGCTCTATAATTTCGATCTCCTCGCTTATCCCCACGTTCCCAAAGACGCTCCGCGCACGCCGGTGCCAAGCAATTTTTTCGATCCGATAAAAGGCGCCGCCAACTATGCCGAGCACCTCGACGAGATGACCTACTGTGAAGAGCTCGGCCTGGACGGCGTCGTTTTCAATGAGCATCACTATAGTTCCTACGGCACCATGCCGTCGCCAAATCTTATCGCCGCTGCTTTGAGCCAGAGAACCAAGACAATCAAAATCGGCGTGCTCGGAAATATTCTTCCGCTGCGCGATCACCCGGTGCGCGTTGCCGAAGAATACGCCATGATCGACTGCCTTTCGAAGGGCCGGTTGATCGCCGGGTTCGTGCGCGGCATTCCCGCGGAGTATGTATGGTACGGAGTAAACCCGGAAGAGTCCCGCGGGCGATTTCAAGAAGCTTATGATCTGATCATGACCGCATGGACCAATTCGGTCTGGAGCTTCGACGGAGAATTTTACAAGCTCAAAGATTGTGCCATCTGGCCACGCCCGGTCCAACAACCCCACCCGCCCATTTGGATTGCCGCGCGCAGCGCCGAGTCCATCGAATGGTGCGTTAAGCGGCACCTGCCGTGCGCGCAGGTGTACCAGACCACCGATCAGATCGAAGATACCTTCAACTACTACCGTACCAAGGCGAAGGAGGATGGATGGGAAGCCCAGCCGGACGATTTTATCCTATGTCGTCACATCTATATCGATGATTCGAACAAGAAAGCTCAAGAGATCGCCGAGCCGGCAATGCGGTATTTTTTCTCCGTCTACAATCGGGGCTTTAACGATGCTATTAACCAAGCAGCGGCGGATCAACAGAAACTCCTGGCCAAGCTCACCAGCGAACGGTCTTTCAACTACTTCCGCGAAGGCAATCGTTCACGCATCGATTTTTCAACCCTTGGCTGGGACGATTTGGTAAAGAGCGGTTATATGATCGCCGGCGACCCCGACAGCGTTGCGCGCCAGATTCAGGATCAGATGAAGCAAATCGGCGCGGATCACTTCATGGGCATGTTCCACATCGGTAACCTCGCTCATGAGAAAGTCATTTCTTCTCTCAATCTCTTCAAGAAAGAAATCATGCCAAGACTGAACTAGCGGCTAAGGATTGGAAGTTTGCAAAAGAATTCGAGGGCCTTTCCACCGTCATGCTCGCGAAAGCGGGCATCCAGTACCCTTTGATTTTTCTGGATTCCGGGTCGCACTAGCTATCGCCAGCTTGCCCGGCATGACGACTCAGGAGTTAACATGAAACTCATCTCCGCTGCATTTTCGGCGTTGTCGTTACTATGGCTGTTAATCAGCAGCGCGCAAGCAGCGGAGAAGCTCGTCGCCGACTATGGCGGGCTCTCCGGTTTTCAAAGCACTGTGTGGGTGGCAAAGGATCTAAAGATATTCGATAAGCACGGCCTGGATGTCGATGTAATCATGATCAACGGCAGTGCTCGTTCGGTGGCCGCGCTGCTGGGCGGCAGCACCCAATTTGCCACGGGCTCGGCAACCGGTCCTATCGTAGCCGCAGCTCGCGGCGCCGACCTAAAAGTCATCGCCGCTTCGTACAACAAATTTCCTTACGCCTTTATCGTAAAACCCGAGATTCGCACACCCAAAGATTTGCGCGGTAAGAAAGTTAACATTCTCAACTTCGGCGGTTCCAACGATCTTGCCCTTCAGCTGGCGTTGAAGGAATGGGGTTTGAAGCTGCCGGATATTCAAGTCATCATAGGCGGCGATGCGCCAACCCGTCTGGCATCGCTGATGACCGGCCGAACTGACGCCACGATACTTTCGCCGCCGCATCTGACCAAGGCGGTTCAGGCGGGCTATCGGGTGTTAGCCGATATGGGCGAGATGAGCGCTAACTTCACGCAGTCCTCTCTCTACGTCAAAGGCAGTTTTCTTCGGGAAGACCGCGATCGGGTGAAGCGTTTCGTGCGGGCCTACTCGGAAGCTGTCCACGCGATGAAGAATGACCGGGAGAGAACCTTGAAGGTGTTTGCCAGACGCATGCGCATTGATGACGCGGAAACGCTCCAATCGACCTATAATTATTTCGCGCCGCGTTTTTCACTGCCGCCACGGGTCGACTTAACCGGTGTGCGGGATACGATCAGATTCTATGCCGAACATAATCCAGAATTGAAAAATCGAACGGCGGAGGAGTTCATCGATCATTCGCTGCTCGATGAGATTGAAAAAGAGGGATTTTTCAAGAAGCTGGGTGGCTAGCACACGGCTGGTTCAAAACGTTCAAGTCGTTCAAGCAGTTCAAACCGGTCCGGATCCGCGAATTCATCCGAAACGACGTGAACGGCTTGAACTTTGAACAACTTGAACCCGCAACAGATCGTTCAGCGAATCTTTAACTCCGCTTGTGCTTTTTTTGCAAAGCTCCAGTCGACGAT
>JAICEJ010000353.1 GCA_025924215.1 Candidatus Binatia bacterium | reverse complement strand
GTAGCCACTGCATTTGCCCGCGCTAGATCCTTCGGAAATTACTGCCCATTCGTTGACTACCTTGAATCTGCAATCCGCCTTTTGTCGACGAGGCACTTCCCTTTTCTAGCAACTTGTCGAGAGCATCATCGCCGGTTAGACCCTCCAATTTGATCTTAAGCCGCAGGTTATTAGCGCTATCTGAATTCATCAAGGCTTGCTGCAGAGTGATTTTGTTTTCCTTGTATAGAGTGAACAGCGCTTGGTCGAACGTTTGGCAACCCTCCTGAATTCCCTGTTCCATGGCCTCCTTAAGGCTGTCGATGTCTCCTTGCTTAATCAGATCTTTAATCCGTGGGGTATCCATCATAATCTCGATTGCCGCCACCCGCGCTCCATCCACCGAAGGAATCAAACGTTGCGAAATGATGGCGCGTAAACTCAAAGAAAGATGCATGAGAATCTGTGAGTGCCGTTCCGCCGGGAAGAAATTAAGGATACGTTCAAACGATTGATTGACGTTGGTTGAATGAAGTGTACCCATACAAAGATGACCGGTATCGGCGAAAGTAATCGCCGCCTCCATGGAATCAGCGTCGCGTATTTCACCGATAAGGATGACATCGGGCGCTTGCCGAACTGCACGCTTGAGCGCGTCTCCAAAGGAATGGGTGTCAAACCCCAACTCTCTCTGGGTGACGATGCATCTTTTGTGAGGATGAACGAATTCAATCGGGTCTTCCACTGAGATGATGTGCCCTGGAGCGGATGAGTTACGATGATCGATCATGGCAGCCAGGCTGGTGGATTTACCGGATCCGGTCGCACCGACCACCAAGACTAAACCCGCCTTTCTCATGACGATCTGTTTCAGTATCTGCGGCAGCTTTAATTCATCGATGGATCTGATCTCGAATCTGATTCTGCGAATCACCAGCGCGACGAAGCCACGCTGCCGCAAAACATTGACACGGAATCGGCTGAGATCAGGAATTGAAAGGACAAGGACTAAATCCATCTCCAGTTTTGCATTAAACTCCTGCCACTGTTTTTCGCTCATGACCGATTCCGCGAGCTTCTCCAGATCTGCCGGCGCAAATTCAAAGTCTCCGATCGGCTGGACGATTCCCTCAATGCGGTACATAGGAGGACTGCCAACAGTGAGATAAACGTCAGAAGCCTCCTTCTCCACCATCACCTGAAGTAATCTCTTGATCTCCACCATCTTCCTCCGAAGGTAGCTTCCAACTCCTCTCTAGTAATCGCTATAGCCGCATCGACATGATCCGATTATCGCGAACCGCGACTTTCGTTATCACTGGTATCTATATTTCCCGTCTATCTTCCCTGGAGGCGAAAAACATTAGCAGCGCCCACGACGTCTGGTTTTGATTCGCCACTGGATTCGGTATTAGCCTGAAGTCCGTCGATTGCCTCATCAGCAACTAACCCGGCCATCTTGATCTTCAAACGTAAATTATTGGCGCTGTCCGCATTGGCCAAAGCTTCTCCGATCGTAATCTTTCCTGCTTGATATAAAACGAGCAACGCTTGATCGAATGTTTGACAACCTTCCCGAATTCCCTGCTCCATCGCTTCCTTTAGCGTGTCAATCTCGCCTTTTTTTATTAAATCCTTCATTCGCGGAGTATCCAAAAGGATCTCAGTTGCGGCAACGCGTCCGCCGCCGACCGCTGGGAGAAGCCGTTGAGAAACGATCGCCCGCAAATTCAAGGACAGTTGCAAGAGCACCTGCGAGTATCGCTCCGGCGGAAAAAAATTTAGTATCCGTTCGAATGACTGGTTAGCGTTGTTTGAGTGCAGAGTACCGAAACAAAGATGACCGGTATCGGCGAAAGTTATCGCAGCTTCCATGGTCTCTGAGGTACGAATCTCACCGATTAAAATAACGTCCGGCGCTTGTCGCATGGCATTTTCCAAGGCGCTTTGGAATGAGTTAGTGTCAAAGCCGACCTCGCGCTGGGTCACTACCGAATTCTTATGTTTGTGAACAAATTCAATCGGATCTTCCACGGTAATGATATGTCCCTCATCATTGCTGTTGCGCAGATCTATCATCGAAGCCAAGGTGGTCGACTTACCCGAGCCCGTCGCGCCGACAACCAGCACCAGACCTCTCTTCAACATCGCTACATCTCTCAATACGGGCGGTAACCCGAGCGTGTCAAAGGATGGTATGTCGACCTTGATTTTGCGAACAACGATTGCAATGGAGCCACGTTGACGCAAAACATTGACGCGAAAGCGGCTTATTTTCGGTAAAGATAGAGCGAGATTCAGTTCTTTCTTCTGCCTAAATTCCTCCCACTGTTCCTGATTCATGAACGATTTTGCCAGATCTTCGAGCGTTTCAGGGGTAAAGGGTTCATGCTCGCTCGCCTGAACCTTACCGTTGACCCGATACATCGGAGGTCGAGCCACCGTAAGGTAAAGATCAGAGGAGTCTTTCTCCACCATGGCCCTGAAATACTCTTCGAGATTCAACACTTCCTCACCTCACAAATGTGCGTCTGATTATTAAACTCAGCGCGCCCCGGAAGCCGCGTTGACGGCGCCAAAAAGATTTGGATTCGAGCTGCGCGATTGAGCTTCATCCTTGGTCACCAGGCCGCGAGCCACTATATCCAACAGCGCCATATCCATGGTCTGCATGCCGTCTTTTTTGCTCACCTGCATGGTCCCCGGTAACTGATGGATTTTACCCTCCCGAATGAGGTTGCGAACTGCCGTGGTGCCGATCATGATCTCCAGCGCTGGCACCCTGCCGCTGGCGCCCTTCTTCTTCAACAGGGTCTGAGTGATCACCGCCTCTATGGATTCGGCAAATTGCGCGCGGATTTGAGCTTGCTGGTTGGGCGGAAACACGTCGATGACTCGATCGACGGTTTTGGGCGCGCTGGAGGTGTGCAGAGTGGCAAATACCAAATGACCGGTTTCGGCAGCAGTCAGCGCGAGTTGAATAGTTTCCAGGTCGCGCAATTCTCCGACTAGGATGATATCGGGATCTTCACGGAGCGCCGCTCTGAGCGCATTAGCAAACGAGTGTGTATGAGGACCTAATTCGCGTTGGTTCACGAGACATTTCTTCGATGGGTGCACAAACTCGATAGGATCCTCCACCGTAAGAATATGACCCTCAAAACCGTTATTCAGGTAGTCGATCATCGCTGCCAGTGTCGTGGATTTTCCGGATCCGGTCGGTCCCGTGACCAGGATCAGCCCTTTCTCTTTCTCACAGAGTTGCTTTAGTATGGGAGGCATTCCCAATTCTTCCAGAGTGAAAACTTTCGTCGGTATGGTCCGAAAAACCGCTGCTTCTCCTTTTCGCTGTAAGAAGACATTTACGCGGAATCGCGCGATTTCACGCAGTTCAAAGGAAAAGTCGCACTCTCGAGTTTCCTCAAATTTTTTCCGCTGCGAGTCAGTCATGACGTCGAACACTAGATTGTGCACTTCCTCTTGCGACAAGGGAGGGTAATCCAGTTTTTTTAAGTCTCCGTGCACGCGAAGCATCGGCGGCTCACCCGCGCTCAGATGGCAATCTGACGCTCCCTGTTCAACGCCAAAGGCCAAAAGTTGAGTAACATCCATAGACTATTAACTCCTAGCCCGGCTTTGAAACGCTCTCTCTAATATCAAGAAGGGCAACTTGAGGTCCGAGTAAAATCAACTACCGCCGTAACGAATCCGAGCAATAACAATACCAGCTATGGTACAGCGTCGGCCGCGCTTATTCCTTATTTGTGCTTTTTTGTGATGATAGGTAGTTATCAGTGACCTTTGGTAGGTCTCTCGCTGATGTTGAACGACACAGTTGCCAGGGCAACTGGCGGCGGCTCCGGTATCGGTTAAGCCATCGGTGTACAATTTGCCAAAAACGGGTCCAAAGTTGCACTTGCCTCCCGAACCCGGCTCACTTGAATCAGGTCGCAGATATAAGCACCTCGGGATTGAATATTTCTTCGCAGATGGAAGTCCGAAGCCGATGATTCAACGGGGTATAAACTGTTGACCTAGCGAATAGTTGTAGCTCGTCACCAAAGAGGTACGCATATACCCAATAAATCCTGCGGACCTATGATCAACATTCCTCGGTGGCAGGAAAGTTTGGCATGCCTGAATACCAGACCGTACCGCACTACCAACAAGCATAATCGGCTTCACCCGTGCCCCCGGGCCTCTCGAAGTGGCCCGTGGCATTACCGTTAGGCCGATCGATATCTCGGCAGCCAAACAAATTTGTGAAGAGAACCAGCCGTGTCCCGACGAAGACGAGCTCGCGCCATTTACAATTCGTTTGTGTTATGGTTTGCAGAAAAGAGGATTTTCTGCTGCCAACCTGTTAGAGATAATTCGTGAGTAATCAAACAATTCGAGTTCGCAATCCAGCGACTATGGAGTTTGTCGGCGAATTGCCGATTGACTCGGCGGCCGAGGTCGCCGCCGCCACTGCCCGCGCGCGCCAAGCCCAGGCTGAATGGCAGGCCAAAAGTTTCGAAGATAGAGCCAAAGCACTGCGGCGCTTTCGCGACTTACTCATCGACGAACAAGAGCGACTTGCCGATATTGTTACAGCCGAAACCGGCAAGCCCCGCGGTGACGTGTTTGGCAACGAGCTTTTTTACCTCTGCGATACTATAGGGTTCTGGACCAAGAGTGCGGAGAAGTGGCTGAAGCAGCGTAAGATCCGGCCACATCTCTTCAAAGTGAAGAAGGTCCTCTCGACCTATCAGCCGTTGGGTTTGATCGGAATCATCAGCCCATGGAACTTTCCACTAGTCTTAACCGCCGGCGATGCCGTGCCTGCGCTGATGGCAGGCAATGCGGTGATCATCAAGCCATCAGAGCTAACGCCCTTCACCGCTCTATTCGTGGCCGAGTTGGCGCAAAAAACTGGTTTTCCGGACAATCTCCTGCAGGTCGTGATCGGTGGCGCAGAGACAGGTGAAGCCCTAATCGACAATGCCGACATGATCTCCTTCACCGGCAGCGTGGAGGTCGGCAAACATGTTATGCGTCGCGCCGCCGACCGCTTGATCCCGATCTCGCTGGAGCTCGGCGGTAAAGATCCGATGATCGTCCTAAAAGACGCCGATCTTGAACGTGCCGCCAATGCCTGTGTCTGGGGCGCTTTAATGAATTGCGGCCAAGTCTGCACATCCATTGAACGGGTTTACGTCGAGGAGCCGATCTATCGAACGTTTGTGGGGAAAGTCGTCGACCGTGTCAAGCAGTTGCGTCAAGGTTCCAGCGGTGAAGAAGTCGAACTTGGCAGTATGAGTTCAGAAGAGCAACTGGAAAAAGTCATTGCCCAAGTCAAAGATGCGATCGACAAAGGCGCGACGGTCCTCACCGGCGGACGAGCTAATCCGAGTTTTCGGGGCCTCTATTACGAGCCGACTGTGCTGGTCAACGTGACCCACGATATGAGCATCATACAGGATGAAACATTCGGCCCCGTGATCCCAATCATGAAAGTTGCCAATGCCGATGAGGCCGTCAGGCTCGCTAATGACTCCCGGTACGGGCTGGACGCT
>JAICEJ010000352.1 GCA_025924215.1 Candidatus Binatia bacterium | reverse complement strand
TTGATGGTCAAGCCGAAAAGATAAGATGGGTGCGGAAGTAGTCGGCGGTTGCGCTCTTAGACAGAAGGAGCGTCATGAAAGCGAGATTACGGCTGCTCATGGCGGCGGCCGCAGGCGTCGTTTTATCCGTTGCAGCTCCAGCTCGATTAGCTGCAGAAGACCTTTTCGAGGCAAGACAATCCGCTTTGTGGTGGACAGGTGGCCGGCGGAGGATATTGACCAAGAAAAAAATCCTGCGGTTACTCCCAAGGCCAAAGAGCTTCTCAGTTTTCTAATCACGAAATCGAAAAAGTAGCTCACCATGGAATACATCGATGCCTTTTATAACGCCCTGATCAACATCTTGCCGTTTACCAATCAAGGCCAGCAGGCGTTTTTTTTCATGCTGGTGGGAATCTTTATCGGTTTCTGGGTCGGCATTCTACCGGGCTTGGGGGGCGCCGCCACCTTGGCTCTCATGCTTCCATTTATCTACAAAATGGATCCGACATCGGCCTTCGCATTTCTCTTGGGGTCGAACGCTGTCACCGCTACGACCGGAGATATAACCTCGATCCTTTTCGGCGTCCCCGGTGAAGGCACCACAGCTTCCACCATAGTCGATGGTCACCCAATGGCCAAGAAGGGAGAAGCCGGGCGCGCCTTGGGCGCAGCCCTCATGAGTTCCTTGGTCGGCGCCATTTTCGGCGCCTTTGTCTTGGCGTTGGCGATCCCCATTGCCGCACCGCTGGTCCTCTCCATCGGTTCTCCTGAATTCTTCATGCTCGCCCTTCTGGCTATCACCTTTGTTGGATCACTGAGCGGCGGGAACATCGTCAAGGGTCTCATGGCTGGGGGCCTCGGGCTAATGATTTCCACCATCGGCTTGGATCCGATACGGGGCGTGCCGCGCTTCACTTTTGAGGGAATCCTGGGACTAGGGCCGTCGATCTTTTTGTGGGACGGCATCGCTCTCGTTGCCGTAACCGTAGGACTGTTTGCCATCCCGGAGATTATCGACTTGGCCATCAAGGGAACGAGCATTGCTCGGGAGCAAGTTGGCAAGCTGGGTGGTGTCATGGAGGGCGTGAAAGATACCTTCCGCCACTGGTGGCTGGTTCTCAAGTGCAGCGCCCTCGGCGCATACGTTGGCATACTTCCAGGTGTCGGCGGCGGCACAGCACAGTGGGTGGCTTACGCCTACGCAGTTCAGAGCTCGCCGAACAAAGAGCGTTTCGGCAAAGGTGCCGTGGAAGGCGTGCTCGGCCCCGGCGCTGCCAATAACTCCACGCGGGGCGGCGATCTGATCACCACCGTAGCTTTTGGCATCCCGAGCAGTGTCTCGACCGCGATTTTGTTTGGCGCCTTCCTCATCCAAGGGATCGTGCCCGGCCCAGACATGCTGAATCCGGCCAAGCATCTCACCCTGACCTTTTCCTTCGTATGGATTATTATCGTCGCCAACATCATCACGGTTGCAGCTTGTTTTCTCTTTCTCAAGCCGCTCGCAAGGATCACCAACATAAGAGGATCGCTACTTATCCCCTTCCTCCTCGTGCTCATTTACCTTGGCGGATTCACCGTCAAAAATAGCTTCGGCGATATGATCATGGTGCTGCTCTTCGGCGCGCTCGGTTGGCTCATGGTCCAGTTCGATTGGCAGCGGCCTCCTCTGCTCGTCGGTTTGGTTTTGGGAACCATCACGGAGAGAAACTTCTGGATCTCCACCAGGGCATATGGATTCGACTGGCTCACGCACCCGGGAGTCCTTATCATTGCCGTTTTCATTGTCGGAGCGATCGTTTACTCCATCCGCCAAATCTTGCGGGAAAAGCGAACCCCCCCGTCGACCGTTACGGAAGCAGCAGCACCGGAGCCCGACACGGCGATGCTTATGAGCCCGGTTTACCGCCCGATCTTCGCGCTCTTCTTTGTCGGGCTTTTTATCTACGTGCTGCGCGAGACTTTTTTTGAAATCCGCCCCATGGAAGAGCGGGCCGCTCTCTTTCCCATTGCGCTCGGCATTCCTTGTCTCGCTTTGGCCCTTTGGGCTTTTGGCCAGGAACTTTTTCAGGTTCTACGCCGCCCGACCTGCGCGGCAAATCCTGGAGAATCTGCGCTTTCTCTCGAACCGGCCGTTGTGCGCAAACGCGCCTTCTCCATCGTCGCTTGGATCTTAGGTTTTTTTCTTGCCATTTGGCTCTTGGGCTTTCCAATAGCCGTGCCGGTTGCATGCTTTCTCTACTTTCGCTTTGCCGGCCGTGAGAAATGGCCGATCTCGATCTTTTTGAGTTTAACGGCGGGGGTGATTTTTTACGGCTTGTTCGATTACTTCCTCCACCTGCCATTTCCTGAAGGGATAATCTTTCAACTGCTGGGGAATTAACATGGTTGAATTCTAGAACTCGAAGATGGAGAGCGGTACTTACGCGCAAATGGTAGTGCGACGTTTGAAGACCGGAATTCAAGGTCGTCGTGGGTCGAAGTTGGTGGGGCAAGACGTGTTCGCCGACCAACTTAACTTCCGAGTATGTTTCCGGTGCCATAGCGACCGCCATCCTTGCTTTCACGTACCCCATCACGCCCGTCTCCGCATCGGGACCGGCGGAATAACACGGCCGCGTGTGCCCGCTTGCGGTTTGCATGACACCTCGGGCCAGCAACGGCAAGTGCGTTCGTCTCGATCTATCCGATGGATTTTCGGCGATTAATAAATGGAGGAGATCCTATGAAATTTTTGCGTGTGTTCTTGTTAGGTTGCGCGGCGCTGCTGCTGACGAGTCAGACGCTTGTCCAGGCGCAGCAAGAGCCGTTCTATCAAGGCAAGACGATCAAGGTGGTCGTCGGTTTTACTTCGGGCGGTTTCTATGATCGCTGGTCGCGGTTGCTTGCGCGTTTCGTGCCCAAGTATCTCCCCGGCGCTCCAGAAATGATTGTGCAGAATATGCCCGGCGCCGGTGGGCTCATTGCGGCAAATCACGTCTACAATGTGGCGCAGCCCGACGGTCTCACCGTTGGTATGACCTCCTACGGCATGTACCTGGACCAGATGGTCGGCCGCAAGGAGGTGCAATACGACGTGCGTAAGTTTCACTGGATCGGCTCGCCAGAAAAAAGCGATGTGTTGATGTACATGCGCAGCGACGCGCCTTATAAGTCGATCGAAGACATCCGCACGGCGAGCACTCCGCCCAAGTGCGGCTCTACAGGAACGGCGGGTACCGATTACATTTTAGCCCGCCTGCTGGAAGACACTCTTAATGCTAAGATCGACACCGTCCTGGGTTATCCGGGTGGCAGCGAAATCGATCTCGCGGTGGAGAAGGGCGAAGTTCAATGCCGCGGGCTGACGGCCGCGCCGTTTTTCGGCCGCGAACCGTTTATCTCGTGGCGCAAAAGAAATTTCGTCAACGTGCTGCTTTACGGCGGCTTGAAACGCGACCCGCGCATTCCCGATACGCCGACGATTTACGAAATCTTCGACAAACTCAACACTCCCGAGGAGAGCCGGCGGGTAGCGGACGTCATTTTGCGCGGCGGTGATTTCGGGCGGCCCTGGGTTATGCCGCCGGCAACGCCGCCGGAAGTAGTCAAGACCATGCGCGCCGCCTATGCCAAAGCCATGACAGATAGCACGTTACTGGACGAAGCCAAGCAAACGAAACTGGACGTGGAATATGTCCCGGGTGAAGAATTGCAAAAGCTTGCCGAGAAGATGATGAGCCAGCCGCCCGGTGTGGTGCAGCGGGTAAAGACGCTGCTCGGTAAAAAATAGCAAATTCATTTAAAGACAACGTAGGAGGTAGTCAGCGATGATTCGACGATCGAAGAGCATAACTTTGGCAACACTGGTGTTGGTGGTTCTGTGGAGCTCAACGGGCTTGGCGCAAACGCCTTATTACGCCGGTAAGACGATCACGATCGTTGCCGGCACCAAGGCCGGGGACGTTTACGATCTTTACGCGCGCATGTTCGCGCAGCATATGCCGAAATACATTCCGGGAAATCCCAATATCATCGTCCAAAACATGGCCGGCGCCGGTTCGATGATCGCGGCCAATTTCGTTTACAATGTGTCTAACCCGGACGGGCTGACGATTGGCGCGATATTTCCGGCGCTCTATTTTGATCAGGTCGTACAACGTCCGGAGGTGAAATACGATTGGAGCAAATTCCTTTGGCTCGGCAGCCCGGTGACTTCGAATCATTTGCTCTACATGCGCGCCGATTCGCCCTATAAAACGATTCACGACGTGGTCAAAGCTTCCACGGCGCCCAAATGCGGCGCCACCGGCACCAGTTCGACCGCTTATTACGTGCCGAAGTTGTTGGATGAAGTCATCGGCACCAACTTCGAGATCGTCCTCGGGTATCAATCGGGCCAGGATATCGATCTCGCTGTTGAGAGAAATGAAGTGGTCTGCCGATCCTTTACACTAACGGCGTTTTTTGCGCGCGAACCCTTTACCACATGGCGTAAGAAAAAGTTCGTTAACGTGCTGGTGCAAACGGGAAGAAAGCGCGACAAGAGAATACCCGACGTTCCAACCATTTATGAATTGATGGATCAATACAAGAGTTCACCGGCGGGCCGGAGCCTGGCGACCTTGGTGCTTGCCGCCGGCGATTTTGGCCGTCCCTATGTGATGCCTCCGAACACACCGGCGGAACACGTCAAGACGATTCGCGAGGCGTTCGTGAAAACCTTGAACGACGAAGCCGTCAAAGCCGACGCGGCGAAGAAAAAGCTTGAGCTTGACCCGTCGACTGCCGACGAGCTCGAAAAGCTCGCCAAGGAAGTCACTAGCCAATCTCCCGACATCATCGCCAAGATGAAAACGCTGTTGGCGAAATGACCTGAGTTCGACCGCAGAATAATCCGGATCGCGCCGGCGGCCGCCGTGATTGCGCCGGCGCACGTTGCATGCTCAATAGGTTGAACATCCTAAGAGTGACCGACGAAGCGCGGGAGGCTTGACTACTCTCAAATGGACCGGAGTGGCTTGGCAGAGTATGTTTATCAGAATAAGACGAATCTATCCTGGCTGAGGCCGACGCCGACCATGGCACATCCATCCGTAAGATGGCGCAACGTGTAGGTGGATGCTCACCGTAAGTATTCAACTTATGTCCTGAAGGTAGTGGAGAATCGGAGTTGGGCCAAGTGTGGATTCGCTCGTGATCATTATCTCTGTCTCGTTACCGCTTCACCAAGTGCGGTGGCTTGGCTCTGACGCTCTTTCATCAGAAAACCACGCATGGTTGCGGTCATCGCGTAGGGATTCATTCCACTGTGTATCGTACGTAGAGCAACATGCAAGAATCTTCAGCAGTTTCGATAAGCGCTCGTGGCATGAATCTTGATTTTTGGATCGCATGAAAGAGCCGTTCGTATTCTTAGCTTTACTTTTTAATTGGGTGCGTCGGCAGTCGTCAACCGCAGGTTCAGGCACCTGGATAAGACACAACGGTAAATCGGAGGTTCTTGAACTCGGGGCAAAAATTTTGCAGAAAGATTGTGCGCTCGACCCCATTAACTTTTACCTAATTGGCTTTCATCCATGACGAAC
>JAICEJ010000351.1 GCA_025924215.1 Candidatus Binatia bacterium | reverse complement strand
TTGCTCATGCTCCCCTTGCCTGCGCCCGCTGTTTTGCGCGGCGTTTTTGTCGCCGTGCGGGTGCGCTTGCGGCCGGTCTCGCTTATCGCTCGTCCCCCGGATTTGCCTGCACCGCTGCGGCTGCGCGCCGCGCCCGTCACAGTCTCGCAGCTGACGATCTTGTTGAAATTACTCTTCCGCTCCCGCGCGGTGGTGTGCTGATAGACCAGAGCGAGTTTTTCTCGATCCAATTTTTCGAAGAGTTCTTTCCACGAGATTTCCTCGAACGAACCGGAGCTGTAGCCAGGAAAATCGATCCGCAGAATTCCGGTATCATCCCTTTGCCGCGGGTGCTTTTCACGACCGCGGGGCGTCCGCCGCGGGCTTCGGCCCATTGACGGATTTCGTCGTGGTCGGTGGTGCTTGTGGATTGGCTTCTACTGTCCATGAGTCACCCTCTTCAGTGGATTTCTTTTGGGTCGATTCATTCGTTGCCGTTCCTGCCGAGCTATAACGATGCACCATTCGCACGCAGAAATCGGCGAACTCTTCGATGCGCTGCGGCGGGCTGGTATGGTGCGGCTGGACACCGCACGATTCCGGCGTAAAGCACATCGTCAAAGTAACATCGAACTCCTCAAGAGCGCGCATCTGCCGGTCGAACCATTCCATGGCTCCCGGGCGCAGGCTGTCTGACCAGCTCAAGCCGGTGCGTAGATAACGAACATTCAGTGTGCGCAGCCAGCGCACCGCTTGATCCAGCCGGTAATCCTCGAAGTGAAACCATTGGCAAATACCGAGCTCGGGCGTGTACGGCGGAAAATGTTTGAGCGCCAGCTTGGGCGTGCCGTCCTCATGAAGCAGTCCCATGTAAAAGTGGCGGTAGTATGATGAGCCCTCGGCCTCGCGATGGCGTGTCGTGGCCGGCCACGCGCGCGGCAGATCATAAAGGCTATACCAGTGTATCCGCGGCGCCCGGCCGATCAGCAGATGGGCGGTGCGCTGCAAGCCCCACTCCTGAACTTCTTCGGCGCCGAAACTCGAGACGCCGACTTCTGAAACCCAGATCGGCAAATCCGTCACGGCGCGAATCTCATCGAGCTTTGCCGGCCACTCATGAATATTCCAGTGATTCCAATCCAGCGGAAAACCATGAACCGCCACGGCGTCGAGACTTTCGAGCACGTGCTGTGACTGCATATTGCGGATGAAAGCGCCGTCTATGGGGGAAATACCGCCGAGCACCCGGACAAGCCGGGGATTTTCAGCCGCTACGGCGGCCGCCGCGAGCTTGACCATTTCGCCATAGACGCGCCACTCCGGATCGAGCGAAAAATCCCAATGCGATTTATTGTTAGGCTCGTTCCAAAACATTACCGCTTCGACCATTAGGGCTCCTTTATCTCGCCGGGCCAGTGACGGCCGCCAGCAGTGATCGCCGCGCACCGGCAGACGTACACTTCGTCTTCGGGATTGGCTTCGATGGTGAAACCGGCGCTGCGCAGCATCGCCTCGCTGCAGGCGCGATTGGGCACCCACCAGTTGGTTGGATCGCCGGAGTATTTTTTTTCGATGAAGCATAAGCGCGGAAACCCGGGCTTCTCGAAAATATCCTCGTTCCAGAATTCATAGTCGTCCTCCAGAGACGCGACTTCATTGCTGCCACGTTGCATCGATTGAAAGACGAATAAATCCTTGGCGACGTGCCGGCGAATCAAATCAAGAGCTAGCAGCGGGTGGCGCAGATGATAGAGAACGCCCATGAAGAGCACGAGATCGAACTTTTCCGCCAGCGCGCCGACATCATAGACCGAAAGTTTGCGGAGCTCGATGTCAACGCCGCAGATCTCCGCGGCCAGCCGCGCCTGAAGCAAATAGTCATTGTCCGAGTCGATGCCGACCACCCGCGCCGCGCCACGGCGTTTCATCTCGATGGAGTAAAAGCCGCCATTGCAACCGATGTCGAGAACCGTTTTGTCCGCGAGATTGTCGGGGATCGCGTGGGCAAAGCGTTGCCACTTCACCCGCGGGTAATCTCCAAGAAAATGCTCCGGGGCGGTCTGCACGCCCGCCAGATCGAGGTTGTGAAACCAGGGGCCGATCTGGCGCACTTGATTTTCGATCTCATCGCGGGTCATCTTTCGTCGAGGAACCGCAAGTCGATTCACGCTTTGATCTCCTGAAGTTCTGAGCGCTGCTCCGAACCGCTGAGCAGCCGGATCGCTTCCCGGTAGCCGTACAGAGTGCCAACATCGACATAAGCACTGCCGGCGCGGACGCCCCACGCCTGACCACCTTCGCCTAGATAGGCATTGACCAGAGTGCCTACGTACTCGTCGGCGCGCCCCCGCCGGCACCACAACTCATGCAGCTTGATCATGACCGAACCGGGCATTTGAAAGGCGCCCCAGACCCAGTGCGATAATGGCTCTTGTGCTTTGACCCGGATCTGGCGCACGCGACCCACTTCATCGATCAGAACGGCATCGAATAATTCTGGACGGCTCACGGGAAAAAGCAGAAACGATAAAGCATCGCGCGGCAGTGAGCAGAAACCATCTTCCGGAAACCAGATGGTATCGGGCAGGCCGATCATCACCGGGTCATCGGCGCCGATTAGCGGCAGCGCGCAGAACAGCGCGTCGCACAAGCCTGACGCGTGGGGCTGCACAACATAACACAAACGCGCAGGCCCGAAGCTGGCGCCGTAGTATTCGAGAATGTCACATTTGTCGGGCGAGATAATGAAGCAGATTCGGCTGGCGCCGGCCCGAACCATGCGTTCCATAATGTATTCGCTGACCGCCCGAGGCCGCTCGGTCTCGCCATCAAAGCGGCTCCCTACCGGCAGCAGTTCTTTCGAAAACGCCAGCGGTTGAATTCGACGGCCGGCACCAGCGGCCGGAATGATTCCCCACATTCTCAGGCTTCCCCCCGCAGGACACGGCAATTTTCTGCTGCGCCCGCAAGCGGCTCCGGCCCATCAACCGCAACGCTATCGAGGATGGCTTCCAGTTGCCGCGCCCTTCTGGCAGCGCAATGCTCCTCGATAGCGCGTTGCCGCGCGCGCCCGGCAATGCGCGCCAGTTGACCATCGCTCAATTCTAACGCTGCCATAACATCGGCAGTTTGAGTCGCTACGAGAATCTCTTCGCCCGGTTGAAAAAAACTTTCCAGACCGTCCCAACAGTCGGTGACGACCGGCGTGCCGCATGCCGCGGCTTCGAAGAGTCGCCCGGACGGGCAATAGCCTGACTGCGCCATGGCGCGACGGGTGACGTTGAGAGTCAGGCGTGATGACGAGTAAAGCGCCGGATGATCCGGCGGCGCGATGTGGTGCACGAAAAAAACGTTTTGCAGCCAGGCGAAGGCTGGCGGGTATTGCGCTCCGGCGATTAGAAAACGCCGCTCTGGCAGGCGCAGCGCCGGGTCGAGAAAGAGCGCGTTGAGCATTGCTTGGCGATCATCGGCATAGGTGCCGATATACGACAAGTCGGCGCGGTAGCTTTCCCGCGCCGTTACCGGTCGATGCACAGCGGGATCAACACTGCCGTAAAGCGCCACCGCCCGCTTGGCGCCGAGCCGGCTCTGGAGGTCCAGCAGCGCGCGCCCGCCGGTAAAACTCAGGACGATGTCGAAATCGCGCAATCCCGAAGCGCCGATGTAAGCGACGTCATGGCCGGCTTCGATCCGTTCCAAAGTCACCGGGGTGTCGAGATCATAGAAGACCCTCAATGGCCGCGAGCTGACAACGACCTCGGTAGCGGCGATCCCGTCGGGACAATAGGACGTGACCATCGCCACCTCGGCATCGGCCAGATGCTGCCGGGCGTGGGACAGCGCTTCGCTCCAGGTCTCATAAAGAATGAGCTTGCCGCCGGGAATGTCGTGAAAATCGCGGTGCGCCGCATAATAGGCAACGTTCTTTTCGAAAAAAATCACTTGGTGCCCCAGGCGCGCCAACTCCCGACACAAGCCGCGCCAAACGGTAGCATGGCCGTTGCCCCAGGATGAGCTGATCGTCAGGCCAAAAATAACCAGCTTCATTTTTCCGCCATTCCTAGTATTCCGGATCGCACGCTTGAGGATTCGCTCATTGCGTGTCGTTAAGCTCGCTTTCTGACCGGCCGCGGCGTTGCTCTGACGGTTGTCGATTGATGATTGCGAATGAATGCTTCGGTGCGCTCGCGCGCTTCGTTATCGGTAAATTGCTGCGGTGGCGATTTCATAAAGTAACTCGACGGGCCGATCACGGCGCCGCCGATACCGCGGTCGAGGGCCAGTTTGGCGCAGCGCACCGCGTCGATCACGACGCCCGCAGAATTGGGCGAATCCCAAACTTCGAGCTTCACCTCGCAGTTGAGCGGCACGTTGCCGAAGGTGGTGCCTTCCAGGCGGATGTAGCACCACTTGCGGTCGTGCAGCCACGGCACGTAGTCGCTCGGACCGACATGCGCATCATCGCTCGACATTGGGTAATCGAGCTGGCTGGTCACCGCGTTGGTTTTGGAAATTTTTTTCGATTCAAGCCGCTCCCGTTCGAGCATGTTGAGGAAGTCGGTGTTGCCGCCGAAATTCAGTTGATAGGTTCGGTCCAGGCGCACGCCGCGCTCGCGAAACAGGTTCGCCAGCATCCGGTGCGTAATCGTCGCGCCGAGTTGCGATTTAATGTCATCGCCGATGATCGGCAGGCCGCGCTCTTTAAAACGCTTGCGCCAATAGGGCTGGGAGGCGATGAATACCGGAATGCAATTGACGAACGCGCATCCAGCTTCGAGGATCTGCTCGACGTACCACTTGGTCGCCATCTCGGAACCCACCGGCAGGTAAGACACGACCACGTCAGTGCGTGTGGAACGCAGCGTCCCGACGATATCGCTGGTTGAACCCGGCGCCTTGCGGATTTTTTGGCTCAAATATTTGCCGAGACCGTCATGGGTCATGCCGCGCCGAACTTCTACGCCGCTGCGCGCCACATCGGTAAAGCGGTAGGTGTTGTTCGGTTCGGCGAAAATCGCCTCCGACAGGTCCTTGCCCACTTTGTTGCTATCGATATCGAACGCGGCGCTGAATTCGACATCATGCACGTGATAGCCGCCCAGGCTCACGTGCATCAGACCGGGCACCAACTGATTGGGATCGGCGCTTTTGTAAAATTGCACTCCCTGAACAAGGGACGAGGCGCAGTTCCCGACGCCGATCACGGCGACTCTCACTTTTCTGTTGCTCATTCTTGGACGCTCGCCTGATTGGGGCGCGGTTGTATCCATGATTTTAGAAATCCTTCCGGCCGCTCATCGAGCGCGGCAAACGCGGCGCTGATCTTCTCGAGTGGAAAGCCGTGAGTGTAGAGAGATTCGGTCTCCAACGCTCCTTGCGCCACCCGCTCGGCCGCCGCTTTCATCCCTGCGACATAGCGGCGCGGATCGCGCTCGTGAGCGTTGATGACATCGATGCCGCGCCAGTTCCAAAGCTGCATATTCACCCGGCGCGGCGCGTCCTGATGATAGCCCGCGATAACCAGCCGGCCGCGAACACCGACAAGCTCGCTTGCCAGGTCGAGCGTCTCCTGTTCGCCAGCGGCTTCGATGACACAGGGGCAGCCCGATCCC
>JAICEJ010000350.1 GCA_025924215.1 Candidatus Binatia bacterium | reverse complement strand
TGCCCAAAGCACAGTTCATCTCAACAGAAGAATTCCCAAGTCCCCACAATCCGCTGGGCGTGAAAGGCGCCGGCGAAGGCGGCATCACCGCAGCTGGGGCGGCATTAGCCAACGCCGTGTCGAACGCGTTGGGTGTCGAAGTGAAAAAGTTACCGCTGAAGCCTGACTATGTTTTGGAATTAATCAAGCGAAGTCGTGTAGTGTGACATAAGGTTCTAAAATCCGGCAAGCTTTTATGACTATTATCCCTAATCCGACATTATTCGAATCCCGCGAGGCTAGCGGGCCCTACAGCCGTGGGCAATGGGACAGTGCCTTAAAGGCCACCCCGCATTCCCCTAAAGGTGATGTTTGGTTCGTCGGGGCCTTAGAGCCAACTGCGTGCTCGACTGCCCACGACTTCCAGTCTCGCCATCCTCGCTCACTGCTGACAACCCTCAACTATTGTCGGATTAGGGTATGTCTTGGTTCATTCGCCGTACATTCTAGCTGCGAGGAAACCGCCCGACGGCCTATGCCGGAAACGAGTTGAGTTCAATGGATATAATTGACGTGCACGCCCATCTTTACCCGGAAGGCAGTTTCATCGAGGTGCTCAAGAACGATAGCGAATTCGAGTTGGTCGAAAACCCGCGGGGCCAATCGCTGATCTACCGGGGTAGCCATGTTATGTCGATGCCCGTGGGCCAGGCTGATATAGCGTTGCGTTTGGCATCGATGGATGAAGCGGGCATCGGGATGGCCATACTTTCGGTAGGTGCATTGAATATCGGCTGGGCACGCGCGCGCGCAGCTGCTGCGGCGCGTATTGTCAATGATGGTCTCGCTGCGGTTTGCCGCCAATATTCAGGGCGGTTCCGGTTTGTCGCAGTGTTGCCGTGCGCGAACGAAGCAGAGATGATAAGCGAGCTCGATCGAGCTCAAGATCTGGGCGCTGCGGGTGTCGGTATAGCAACCAACATCGGCGAGTTTCAACTGCAAGCGCCGGAGATACGCCACTTTTGGCGTGAAATGAATCGCCGCAAGCTGATGGTGTTGGTGCATCCAACCTGTCCCTGCGACGCTCCGCAGAACGATCCGGGAACGTTTCTCTCCGTAGGCTACCCTGCCGAGACCGCAATGGCAGCCACCAAACTGGCGCTGGCTGGTGTGTTGGCCGAGTGCCCTGACGTCAAAATAGTGTGGTCGCACCTAGGCGGCAGCTTGCCGATGATTTTAGACCGCATTGATCGTGGTTATCAGCGTTACTCCAGTTGTCCTCATCCTCCCGGTTACTACTTGCGTCGTTGTTACTTTGACACTGCATGCGCTCACGGTCCTGCGTTTGAATGCGCGCGTGCAACCTGGGGCGCCGGCGCCCTGGTGTTCGGCACCGATGTTCCGCACGTGCCGAATACCGAGAAAGATACGATTAGGGCTCTGGAAGCCTGTCAATGGTCCGATACCGAACTGCGAGATATCTATGGTGCCACGGTGCGGAGATTAATGAGTTGACGGATCTTTTACTCTCAACTGGGAGTTCAGGCGCGATTCAGACGCTCATCGGAGATCTTTAGGTTATCTTTGTACGGACGTGTAAGAGCTCTAACGGTGAGCTTAAACAAGGCAGGGGGAACATAAAATGATGGTATGCCCTTTTGATGAGAATCGTCTACTGCTCATTCTGCAAGTCGACCATTCGAAGGTTACCGGTTGGTTTGCCGCCCATTGGGGCAACGATGACTTTGCGCGGCCAAGCCCGTACGCGGCAATGGTGTTAGCAGCTCAAGAACATGACACTGGTTGGTGGGATTGGGAGATCAAACCGCAGCTCAACAGCGAAGGGTTACCGCCGGACTATATCGGCAGCATCAAACATCTGGGCGGAAAAGTTTGGCTCGATTTTTATCGCCACGGTATACTGCGCCTCGCCGAGCAGGATCCTTTCGCTGGTTACATCGTTTCCTTGCATGCGGACGGTTTGCTGACACAGGGCCGTGGTCTACTGCCTTATATGCCGGACTACGGGATCTATCCGGAGGTGGCAGAATTTCTCAGCGAACAGGAGAGTTATCGCGCCGAGTTGATGAAGCTGCTGAAAGCCTCGGCGGAGTACTCCGACTTTGTCTCGGATGAGCAGCTATGGACCAACTTCAAACTTATGGAAGTCTACGATCAGATGGGGCAGTTTGTCTGTAACCGCTACCCCTTAAACAGCACGATTCGCAAGAACGGTCCCAGTAATACAATGAGTAATGTTCCTACTCCAACCAAACCAGGCAACCCGGACACGATTCTGAACTTCACCATAAAAGATGAAAGCCGGGCCAGGGTCGAGCCTTACCCGTTTGACATGGATCCGCTCCTCGTCTCATTCCAAGGCCGTTTGATACCCAAACGCGCCTATGGAACACAGGATGAATTTCTCCAGGAATATTATCGCGCCGAGCGGCTCGCGATTAACTACTCGCTACACTCGCGGTAACCCACGTCGCGTTCTCGAAGGAGGAACTCACTTTGTTTCGAACATCCAATCGGAAAACCCGCATCATCTTGTTTATCGCTATCGCTGTTTGGGCTATTTATTTGCCCGGAAAGAGCTTCGGTCAATCGACGTCGAACTACAAGATTAAACTAGCCACATCAACCGCCGGGTTGGATTTCGCGCCGATCTGGATCGCGCAGCGGAAGGGCTATTTCAAAGAAGAAGGAATTGAATTCGAACACATTTTGACCACCGGTGGAGCGGTTACCATGGCGGCGCTGATCAACGGTGATGTGCAGTTCGCGTCAACCGCGGCATCGGATGTTCTCGTCGCCCGGTCCAAGGGTGACCGGTTGTTAGCCCTAGGTATCTTTCCCGCGTCATTGGAGTGGCACATCGCCACCACCAACAAATTTTTGGAGTCGCGGGGATTAAGCAAGGGCAAGGTCGAAAAGATGACGGTGCAACAGAAAGTTCAGATGTTGAAGGGAACTACGATTGGCGCCGCAACCGTTGGCGGGGCACCAGCGCAAGTTGTCCGATACATTCTTCGGCAGAACAATCTAAAACCGGACTCTGACGTGAGGTTTGCTGCTGTGGGAGCTGGCACCGCGCGCGTCGGCGCTCTCCGGCAAGGTCAGGTCGAAATGATTGTGGGCGGGATACCCGATACCGAGCAGCCGGAGCTTGAAGGCTGGGGGATTACCTACATACGCATCGGGCATGAGATCGATGTCTTCAAGGACTATCCGCACGAGTCGATTCATGCCACCGAGGCTTATCTCAAGAACAATGTCGATTCGACTCGGGCCCTGCTGCGAGCGGTCGTGCGTGGTAACAATCTGATCCTCGACAATCCCTCAGAATCCGACGAAATCTTGGTAAAGCACTTTCCTAAAATTAGTCCGTCAGTTCTTCGAACAGTGATGGCGCGGAGTCGCGCGACGTTCCGACGAGATATGAAGATGACCAAGTCCGGATGGGATAACATGCACAAAGTTTTCATTTCCGTAGGCCTGCTTAAGAGTGATCTGAATACCGTGGAAGGCGAATTCTGGACGAATAAGTACTTACCATAACGAGCCCGCCACCGGCTGGAGAGCAATCAGCTAGATCATGGACGTGGAAGACAGCACGCGAAGGAATTTGAGCCGAGAAGCCGCTACTACACTTCACCCGGAATTACAAAAAAGCACCTTGATTCACAGCCCGGGCTTTCTCGTGCTACTACCCGGTTTGATCACGGTGATCGGTTGGGAAATTCTGGCGTGGCGCTGGCCCATAGTAGCCAAACTGGTAAGTCGCCCTAGTGATGTGACGCGGGGCATCGTTCATGTTGTTTGGACGGGCGAGATCTGGCAACACCTAGAAGCGACACTCACCGAAATGGCGGTGGGTTATTTAATCGGTGCGCTCAGTGGCGTGAGCCTGGGCTTCCTATTCGGGCGTGTGAAACTTCTGGGCGAGATTTTTAACCCATACATTTCTCTTTTCAACGGTATACCAAAAGTCGCGTTGGCTCCGGTGTTTGTGATCTGGTTTGGTATCGGCCTGATGTCAAAGATCGCCATTATCATGACCATGGTATTCTTCGTCGTGTTTATAAATACTTTCGCAGGGCTTCGATCGATTAATGAGGAGTATGTCTCGATCACACGCATTATGGGCGCTTCGCGCTGGCAAGTTGTACGTGAGGTTTTTTTGCCGGCGACCCTGCCATTCATTCTTGTCGGCCTACGGGCAGGCATACCCTTTTCCGTTATCGGCGCCGTTGTCGGTGAATTCATTGCCGCAACCAAAGGACTTGGGTATTTCATCAATTATCACCAGGGCACGTTTGATACCAATGGGATCTTTGTTGGTGTCGCCATCCTAGCGGGGCTTGTAGTCGTGCTCGATGGCCTCCTTTCGATAGTAGAGCGTCGGCTGCTCAAGTGGCGGCCTGAGGTAGAAGCAAAAAATGTCAGCGCTTAAGCATCTCAAAAAGCCTCTTGTTTGCCGAAGGGACTAGTCTAGCTCCAATGCGGTAATGTATTCAGATGGATCCAATTATCGAGCTTTCCAAAGTCACAAAAACCTATCGGTCCAAAGGTAAGGCGGTACTGGCTCTCAAAGATGTAAATCTTCCGGTGGAACGGGGCTCGTTTACAACGCTAATCGGACCCAGCGGCTGCGGCAAAAGCACACTACTTAAAATCATTGCGGGTATTGCGTTGCCCTATGAAGGATGCATGCGCTACAAGGATCGGGAAATCACTTCGATCAACACCGATATTGGCTTTGTTACCCAAGACAGCAATCTTTTCCCTTGGTTGACGCTCATCCAGAACGTTGAACTTGCACTCAAGATTCGCGGCGTTGCACGGGATCAGAGAAAAAGAACCGCGCAAAACTATATCGACACGATGCGGCTGAGCGGTTTCGAGAGCCACTATCCCTTCGAACTGTCCGGCGGAATGCAGAAACGGGGTTCGATTATCCGAACGTTAATCTATGATCCAGAAATCATTTTGATGGATGAACCCTTCGGCCCACTAGACGCGCAAACGCGTATGGTCTTGCAAGACGAATTATTACGAATTTGGGATTCAAACAAGAAAACTATTCTTTTTGTTACCCACGATTTAACCGAGGCTATCGCGCTGTCAGATAAAGTAGTTCTGTTTACCAGCCGTCCCGGCACGGTGAAGCGCGTGTTCGATGTGCCGTTAGCGCGGCCCCGAAACGTTTTTGAAATTCACAATGAAAAAGGATTCAACGAGATTTACCATGAGATCTGGCAATACTTCAAAAACGAAATCACCATATAAAGGATAGGACACTATGTGGTACATCGTACTCTCGCGTTCAAAGCCTGAAATGAAAGCCGATCAGCAAAACCACTACGACGAGCATCGTCTTTGGCTCGAGGAACAACATAAGAACGGCAGGTTGTTGTTTTCAGGCCCGACCAGCGATGAGGCCTATGGCATCTACATTATGCTCGCGGCAAGTCTTGAAGAAGCTCGGTCGATCGCGGCCCAAGACTCGCACCATCGTCGTGGGATCCGCACTATGGAAGTGCTCGAATGGGATCCGCGCCGGGCATTCCGTATGGAGCATACTATTGCGGACGTTGAAAAAATGGC
>JAICEJ010000349.1 GCA_025924215.1 Candidatus Binatia bacterium | reverse complement strand
TGAAATAAATTGAACATCCGGCGTGACTGAGCACGCAATTTACAGTCCGTCGAACGAAGCCGTGTTGCGTGTCAGATTAGTTCACAACATGACGCCGGGGGCTTAAGCGGAAACAGGACGCATTGAGAAATCAGCAAAAGGCCTTAACGGGCAAGCAATCTGCCCAGTTAACTATGTTGCGGATCGAGGGCGGCAACTAGATATAATCTCGATGATTAAATCGCAAGATTTGCCCGCCCCCCGGTGGGCCTGGGCCGGCCTGTCGGGATTATCCTCGGCGGCTAGAACACATCAGAGGCCGAGGTTGAAGATAGAATGGCGAATTAATCGCTGTTGGTCGTTGGAAACATCAACGACTTGACGGTGACCGGAATAACCTCGGTAATCCCCAAGCACTCACCAATATCGATATAGTCCAAATCGCCAACCTCGATACCATCCACTGCAATGATATCGCGATCAATCTTCAGTTCGTCTCGTAAAATTCCACCTAACGATTTGGCGATATCTACATCAAGCGTCAGATAGAGTGGACACTCATTGTCTTCGGAATCCCGCAAAACCTCGGCGATGCCTTCGGCTAAGTTGCGCACCGACTGATAGTCCGGTTGTCCATCGATAGTGAGAGACAATGCCAGACCCGAAGTAAAATGCGGCAAGTCGAACTTTGCCAGCGCTTGCCTGAGTGCCGTTTCTACAGAGATATCTTTGCGCAATGCCGCCTGAATCACCTTCAAGCCATGTACTGGCAAGGCTTCGAGATTGGAAACGTAACTGGTGTTGCCGCTGGCCTGAATAGTATATTCCCCGGCTCCGATTACAGTGGCGCGAATCCCTTCAATCGGCTCACGCAACACATCCTTCGGCAGCTTTTTCAGGTAGTCACGCATATTACTGCCAAGTACCGGACCGATATCGCCGTAAGCTCTGGAATCACGATCATAGACGTGCTCCGAAACACCCCCGGAGAAGACAAGATGATCGATCTGCTTTAGCCCTCGATAATTGACGAAAGGCGGAGTGACCATTAGTCGTTTGGCCATCGCAGATGTCGGTCCTTGCTCGATAACTTCAAAAAGGATCTTCGCCATGTACGCGCCGAAATCCTCCTTCTGCTGCTCGGTGATTCGCTGGCCGAGGGCAACCGTGTGACCGATCTCTTTCATCATCATCCGGCCAGCGTCCTCGATGCGCGTAATGGTATCCTTCTCGTCGAAGGCGATGAGTCGCGCGCCGATGTTGATGGAGGCCGTTTGCGAAACCACGCCGTCTTCAACCAACGAGAACTTGGTCGTGCCCCCGCCCATATCGACATTGAGCACGGTCTTGTGCTCGGTTTTTGATAAATCCACCGCACCACAACCGTAAGCGGCTAGCAGTGCCTCGTGATTATGACCCGCGGCGGCGCAAATAAACTTACCGGAGTATTTGGCGAAGGCTTCGACGATCGGTTGAGCGTTTTCTTTCTTGAGCGCCTCGCCGGTGATGATCACCGCGCCGGTGTCGACATCTTCCGGCGTTAAGCCGGCTTCTTTGTACGCGCTATGAATAAAGGCATTTACCTTGTCCGTATCGATTTTCGTCGCCGACACATAGGGTGTTAACATGATCGGCGAGCGATATAGCACTTCTCGATTGGTTACCTTAAACCTGCCTGAAAGCGAGGCGCCCTCACGTCGCAGCGTAATCTGTGAAAAAATCAGATGGGAAGTCGAAGAACCGATATCGATGCCGACGCTTTTAAGCGAGAACATTTCCAGTCCTTCGATGTCGGTGACGATTTCATCTTCTTTAATGACGAAATTGTCCGGGTGATCATGATCGTATATGTCGTCGTGCATACTTCCGCCTTATAATTGGTCTTCTTCCTTACCATGTAAAAATAAGAATCCCCGCACAGCGGCGGGGATTCTTATTTTTGTCGGAAACAATCCTTGAAGCTTACTGTTTACCCATGGCTTTGGACCACTCGTAGTCCGGATTGCTATAACATTCATCCGGCATGATGCTCTTGATCCCCCGCTTGCCGAGTTCTTCCTCAAACTTGCGGCGGATGAACGGATCTTCGTTCGGATATTCAATTTGATCTTTGGCACGATCCTCGATTTTCTCCGCATGACCGTGAAACTGCATTGGCGGGTGAAGCGCCAGATACCGCGCCATATCGCGGCCGGCATTGAAATGCTGATGGAACCATTTGTCAGGCGGCGTCACCATGCTGCATTCGTGCCACGGACACACAATCTTTTCTTTGCCCTCTTCCCACATAATTGAATAACCTTCGCCAGCGGGAATAATGATTGCGCGCCCCGGACCGTGCCGGTGTGCCTTCTTATATGTTTGCGGCGCGAACACCGACATGTGCGCGGTTAATTCCGAATTAGGAAACTGCATGAAGACACTCTTGCCGCCGGCGCCGCGCCGTTCATTGGCATCGAGCTTGTTCCAGGCGCGCATGTCGGGGAAGAAGTTTCCATACCAAAATGCCCGCATGCCGAGTCCCTCATCGGCATCTTTGGCCTGAACCAATTTTGCTTCGGAATAAAAATCGCCATCGCCAACACTAACCTTCGGCTCATACGGATTGTTGAAGTACATGTCGGGTTCAGGCAGCGCAGACATAGCGATTGGCATATAGCTATAGTGAAAAAGCCGGACCGGTTTGTCGCCTTGCATATTGCTGAACACATGCCAGTGATTGCGCGGCACCAAGAACATTGAATGCTCTTGCCACTCAAAACTCTTTTTCGCTTTACCTTCACCGGCCCATACAGTGGTTAACCCGCGGCCGGACAATACGTAAACGATTTCATCTAAAGCGAATTTAACCGGCGGCAGCGACTTACCCGCAGGTACCTCCGACACACGCGAAGCGGTAACGCCTTCTTGACCATTGAGCTGGATAAATGCTGCCCGGCAACCCCGCTCCTCCCACCATTCCAACTCAACTTTTCGCAAATCTTCTATATAGTAGCCCCCATGGATGGGAATTCCCTGGGATTTCATCCAGCGATCGTAGGTGAATTCCTTGCTCCACATGGTGATGACGGGTTCTTTGGTGGCGGCTTTTGCCATAAAATATTACTCCTCCTTGTCCTGCTATTTTCTCGCTTCTTTGCCGGCGACCTGGAGTCGGACCAGGGATTTCCGCAGTGCTTCTTGGGCCATAGCGAAACTCTTGTCCTCAAATTGCGTTTCGCTTAGTCGCCTCTCGGCCTTCTCCTTGGCGGTACGGGCTCGAATGACATCGATCTCGACGCCGAATTCAGCCGCCGGCGCCAAGACGGTCATGACATTATCCAACACCTCAGCATAGCCGCCGCTAAGGGCGAGAAATCGTCTTGTTGCTCCTTGTTTATAGCTCATCTCACCAGGTTCTAGAAGGGTCAGGAACGAAATATGATTCGGCAACACGCCGAATTCGCCCTTCACTCCGGGCGCAGTAACCTCGTCTACCTCCTCATCCAAAAGGAGTCGGCCCGGGGTCACCACTTTAAGTCTAATTTTGTCTGCCATGATCCGTGGAGAATTCAGTCAAGGGACAATTAACAGCAACGAACAGTCGAGCCGCCCTTCTACCCTGGTCGCAGGACGGTTACTGCGCTGCCAATTTCTTCGCTTTTTCCACTGCTTTTTCTATCGTACCCACCATATAGAACGCCTGCTCCGGGATATCATCGTGTTTGCCGTCGACGATTTCCTTAAACCCGCGAATGGTGTCTTTCAACTCGACGTACTCACCGGGCGTACCTGTAAATGCTTCAGCGACGTGGAAGGGTTGGGATAAAAATCTTTGTATTTTCCGGGCGCGGGCTACCGTCAGCTTATCGTCCTCGGAAAGCTCGTCCATGCCCAAGATCGCAATGATGTCTTGTAAATCCTTGTACCTTTGCAAGATGACTTGCACTTGGCGAGCAACTTCATAATGTTCGTCACCAACGACATGGGGATCCAATATTCGCGACGTTGAATCAAGCGGATCCACTGCCGGATAAATCCCTAATTCGGCAATTTGCCGGGAAAGAACGGTGGTTGCATCTAAATGGGCAAAGGTCGTGGCCGGCGCCGGATCGGTTAAGTCATCTGCAGGCACATAGATCGCCTGGACCGATGTGATCGAGCCCTTATGAGTTGTCGTGATCCGCTCCTGGAGTTCGCCCAAGTCGGTGGCGAGAGTTGGTTGATAGCCGACAGCCGAAGGCATGCGCCCTAAAAGTGTCGAAACCTCGGCGTTGGCTTGAGTAAAGCGAAAAATGTTGTCCAAGAAGAGCAGCACGTCACGACCTTCGTCATCGCGGAAGTACTCAGCTAACGTCAATGCCGTCAAGGCAACCCGAGCGCGAGCCCCAGGCGGCTCGTTCATCTGCCCATAAACCAGGGAAGTTTTATTGATAACCCCTGACTCCTTCATTTCCAGCCATAAGTCGTTGCCTTCACGGGTGCGCTCGCCGACCCCGCCAAATACAGAAAATCCGCCATGCTTCATGGCAACGTTGTTGATGAGTTCCATCAAGATGACGGTCTTGCCGACACCGGCGCCGCCAAACAGGCCGATCTTTCCGCCACGCGCATACGGAGCCAGCAAGTCGACGACTTTGATGCCGGTTTCAAGAGCTTGAACCTTGGTTTCCTGATCGACGAATTCCGGAGTTGGGCGGTGAATAGGATATGATTTTTTTGCATTCACCGGACCATTGTCATCCACAGGCTCGCCGATAACATTTAAAATCCGTCCTAGGGTTTCCTCACCGACAGGCACTGTAATCCCGGTCCCTGTGTCCATGACGTCCATGCCCCGGACTAAACCCTCTGTGGTATCCATGGCGATACAGCGAACTGTGTTTTCACCCAGGTGTTGCGCCACCTCAAGCACGAGGTTCCATTGTTCCTGGTCGATGGCCGGATTGCTGACCTTCAACGCATTATAAATCGATGGCAGCGAGCTATTGGAAAACTCGACATCGATAACCGCTCCCAGAACTTGGGTGATCCTTCCCATGCTCATAACTAAGGCTTCCTCCGTTCATTCCTCACTTCAACGCTTCCGCCGTACCAACGATCTCCATCAGCTCGCGGGTGATCGAAGCTTGGCGCGCCCGGTTCATCTGCAGTGTCAAGCTTCCCATCATTTTTGAAGCATTCGTAGTCGCAGAATCCATGGCTGTCATGCGCGCGCCATGCTCGCTCGCGACCGCCTCCAATAGCGCGCGCTGAATTTTTATTTCGGTAATCTTCGGTAAAAGGCTGGATAAGAGCTCTTCGGCCCCCGGCTCATAAAGGTACTCCGTTAGTTGCTCCGGTTCTTGGGTTTCGCTCAATGCCACGGGTAAAATCTTCTCCACCGTCGGCACTTGTGATAAGGCCGAACGGAAATGGCTATAGATTAAATAAACGGCATCGGTTTCACCGTCGACAAAGCGAGTAATCAGTTTCTCAGCGATCACTGCCGCTAGCTCTTCGGCAGGAGTCGACAGAAAATTCAAATAACGCTCACCGGTTTCGCCGCGGCGGCGGCGATAGTAATCCGCTCCTTTGCGGCCGACCAAAACCAGCAATATTTCCTTGCCGGCACCATGCTGACGGATGAAGGCTTCGGCGGCGCGAACGAG
>JAICEJ010000348.1 GCA_025924215.1 Candidatus Binatia bacterium | reverse complement strand
CTGCAGTTCGTCAAGGAAAACTTTGCGCGATATTTTGTCCACGGTGAAGGTGGAACCGGACACCAGAAACCATTCTACTATTTCGTTCCGTACCTTTTTACATTAGGAATGCCTTGGACTTTGTTTTTGCCGGGTGTGATCTGGTCCTACTTCTCGGATCGGTTCCGCCTGAGAGAGGACTTACTCTTTCTCGGTCTGTGGGCCGCTACAGTTTTCGTGTTCTTCTCTCTTTCAGCAGGGAAAAGACCACCGTATATTTTGCCTCTTTATCCGCCCGTGGCGTTGCTCATCGCGGTGTGGCTTCGCGATCAGACAGTCGGAAGTTTTTGGAAGCCCAGCTATTTCAAATTTGTTGCCGTTTTTGCATCTCTGACCGGAGCTGTTCTTGGCGCGGCTTTGGTGATTTACTCGACTCGGTTCGATGTTGTTTCGGTGTTCCTAACGCTCGGAGTAGCGATCCAAGAAAACGTCTCCACCGAAGTTTCAAGTCTATTGAGCGTGTTACGCGAAATCGGCTGTCTTGTTCCTGTTTCGTTTGTGGCTGGCATGGTGCTTTGGTTTTCGGTTGCGCGGAGTCTTTACCGATGCCGCATTGACATCGCAGTGGCCCAGATGGTGTTGGTCTCGGTTTTAGCAATTGCTTTCGCGCGCAGCTTACTTCTTCCGAATTTAGCAAAGATGGAAAGCTATAAAGATTTTGTGCAATCGGCAACGGCAGCAGCTGCCGGTGGGCAGTCCCTCATTTTGTTTCCACGTGACATCGATCCGTCATCGATTATCTTCTATGGCGAGAGCAAAGTTGAGATCCTTCCCGATGATGTCGCAGTGCTACAGAAGAAAATAACTCAGTCCAAAGATTATATTATCGTCGAGGAGGATCTTTGGAATAATCAAATAGCCGACAGTTCATCTATCCCGATTCTCGAGCGCAGTCGCGGCAGCGGTCCCGGCGGGGACGCCCGGCTCGTTCTGGTTCGAGGCTTTGGAAACTGACTTTTGGAGTCGGCGCGATCAGCGGCGCCTAGGTCTTGTGGTCGAATATTTATTTCCGACCGACCATGTCTTCGAAGAAAAGGCATCGCGGTTCCGAGAACCTGGGTTTGGCAATTCTCCCGGCTCGGATGTAACGATCGGATCATCTAAGAATCGATGCTGAGCCTAACGATTAACTCTGCCAATCTTGAAAATCGCCTTAGTCCATAAACGGCTCGATCTAAAGGGCGGAACCGAAAGGGACCTTTATTTAACGGCTGAAGGGCTGCGCGATCTCGGCCACGAGGTCCATCTATTCTGCAGTGAATTTGCGGTACAAGCCCCCCCCGGTGTGGGCGCGCATCGTGTTCCGGTGGCGCCTTTTGGAAGAACCGCTCGGCTGTGGAGTTTTGCCCTGGGCGGGTCGAGACTCGCTGCGGCAAAGCATTGTGACGTCATCGTTGGCTTTGGACGTATTCTCAAGCAGGACGTCCTGCGTTGCGGCGGCGGCTCCCATCGATATTTTCTAAAACAACTTGGCGCCGAAGGCGGTTGGCGTCGCCGCGCCTGGCAAAAATTGAGTATTTATCACCAAAGCGTTCTGGCAATTGAACGCCGGCAGTACCGCATCGATGGATTCAAAGAAATCATCGCGGTGTCCGGCAAGGTGAAAAACGATTTGATGCGCATCTACTCGATTCCGGAGCATAGAATCAGAGTGATTTATAACGGGGTCGATCCAATTCGTTTCACTCCGAGTCGCCGAGAGAAGGCGCGTGTGGTAATCCGAGATCAGTGGCGAATCCCACGCACCGCTACGGTGGTCTTGTTTATCGGCAGCGGCTTCAAGCGGAAGGGGCTGGATCGTCTGCTTGCAATTTGGAAATCCCAGCGATTACAGAAGACCTGGTTGTTGGTGGTCGGCGATGACGCTGGCATCGCGCGCTATAGGAAACTGGCAGAGACGGCGGGACAGGGACGAATCATACTTACCGGACGACAAGCTGACGTTGAAAGCTATTATGCCGCGGCAGATCTGTTGGCATTGCCCGCTGCGCAGGAAGCGTTCGGCAATGTAGTGCTGGAGGCGCTTTCGTCGGGCTTGCCGGTCCTGGTGAGCCGCGAAGTCGGAGCAGCTGAAGTCCTGAGCGGTGCTCTGCTCCAAGGGATTGTCGACAATCCCGAAGATCCAGTAAAATTAGAAGCCAAATTGGTCGCGATCCTGGAGCACGCCGCTGACACGGAGCTTATCAGAGAGGCGACAACGGTAGCGGCCCGATTCTCCTGGCAGAATCACTTCAGAGAACTAGAAGATCTCTTGTTCAAAATTGGCTCGTCCAGATGTGGCCACCGCGCAAATGTTGCCTGACTTCGTTTTGCTCCGGCATCGAGCCACATCGGTTTGGATTGATGCAAAGTTCAATAAGCCGGCACTCATAGAGCTAATCTGGGATCCTGATCGGTTTTTTTCCGATAAAAGATGCGTCGTTGTTAAAGATCAGAAGAAAATCAAGGTTGGGCGCCTACCAGTCGAAGTCTCTGGAGAGCTTTACTGGATATTCATTAAACGTTACAACGCGTTTTCCTGGCGCGCTCGGTTACTGTCGATTTTCACCCGATCGGGCGCTTTCCGATCCTTGCAAGGCGCCGCCATTTTAAATAGCGCCGGTTTGGCAACCGCGAAGCCGATTGCGGCGCTGGAATCACGCCGCTGTGGAGTGGTAACCGAAAGCTTCTATCTCAGCGAGGAAATAGCCGGTGGAAAAACCGCCGATGCCTATTGGCGCGAACATTTAACGACCGCTCAACCTCACAGATTTCGGCATCGGCGGCAGTTTCTAAGCGGCTTGGCTCTGACTTTCCAGGCGCTTCATCGGCAGGGTGTTTACCACAATGATCTGAAGGACGCCAATATCATGGTGGTTGCCGAAAAGAATGCTGAGCTGTTTTACCTTCTCGATCTCGAAGGGACCCGGCTATATGCCGATCTCAATCTCAGGCGCAAGATCAAAAACATCGTCCAGCTGAACCACACTCTGGGCCGTCTTCTTCGTCGTACCGAGAAAATGCATTTCCTTAAAGTTTATCTCGACTCTAGTTTTGCCAGTAAGCCAATCAAGCGGCGCTGGGTTGCCGCAGTGCTTGAGCAAAGCAGGCGGCGCGATCTGAAGTCACGACGGGTCGCTAAAAAACCAGTCTAAGATCATGTTCGGCCGGACCTTGTCAGTTGCAATCACGCTGCGGCGCTACCGATAACCAACAATTCCCATGGTCTTGGAACAGTTCATCTTCTATCCATCAGTTGGACGAGGATATGTGTCGTAAAAGCAAGCAGGCGCTATCTATGAACCGCCGAGGTGATCTTGTCCGCTAAAGTTAGTATTTTAATTCCTACGCATAATCGCGCGGCCAGTTTGAAGCGTCTGTTGGATAGTTTAGAAGCATCGGCAGGTCTCGAGGAAACTCCGGTAGAAATTATCGTAATCAACAATCATTCGACCGATGCCACGTCGCAGCTTCTCACGGGAGTATCGGCTGAGGATAGAAGATTTCCAATCCTAGTATTGGACGAGTTTAAACTCGGTAAATCCCGGGCATTGAACCTCGGTTTAGGACGTGTGACCGGGAGCTTGGTCTTGCTCCTTGACGACGACGTTTCAGTCGATAGGTTTTGCATCGCCGAGCATGTTGCTGCTTATAAGGATGGCCTTTTTGATGCGGTTCAAGGGAAGGTTTTAGCTGGCCTTGACCCCAAAGGGCAACCGGCCAATATGGCGCGACTGAGAGAGTATAACATCCCAACAGTCGATCATGGTGAGGCGTCATGCGAGGTTCGCGGCTTTACCGGGACCAACATTTCATTCAAGCGTGAAGTATTTGAAAAAGCTGGCTTGTTTGACACTCGGCTAGGCCCCGGCGCATCCGGGTTCAGCGAGGACACTGAGTACTCTAGGCGCATTCGCGAAAACGGGTTCAAAATAGGATATGCTCCCAAGGCGATCATTTATCACGAGCTAAATCCGGAACGATACGGCAGTTCCTACAACCGAAGTGTTGAGTATCGCAAAGGGGTCAGCCGAAGTATTTATCGGAACGATTCCCTAGTATTTCGCGTCTTACCTGATCTCATCGGCAATTGCTTTCGCTACCTGGCTTACACCGCCACGGGGCGGCGGCAAAAAGCCTACAAGACCCGAGGACGAATTGCGAAGAATTACGGTTATATAGCTGGGAAGGTGCAGAACCGGGTGCTTCAACATAGACGGACACGATCATAACTGCGTGTCGGGAATTTCTCGCCTCAATAGTTAGAGCTACTCGATCTAGTATGTTCCTCGTATCACGTCATCCGTAAAGTTATCACATCACCTAGTTCGATTAGACGCTGTTTTTATTTAGACGAACCGAGCGGTATCATGACTGGCTTATTCAGGATCTTCGAGGGGCGACTTTTGCACGGCGAGTCAGCGTGATCACCTTATCTTCTAAAGCCATGGATGACGGACAGATCCGCTCCGCACCGAAACCCAGCGTTTCGGCCATCGTCGTTTGTTACAATGAAGAAGAGAATATCGGCCGTTGTTTGAGAAGCTTGCAATGGTGCGATGAAATCGTCGTCGTGGATTCGTTCAGTATCGACCGGACGGTGGAAATCTGCCGGCAGTTCACGAACATTATCATCCAGCGCAAATGGGCGGGTTATGGAGATCAAAAGGCTTTCGCCCATTCCAAGACGACGAAAGATTGGGTGCTGATGATAGACGCCGACGAAGAGGTGCCGCCCGAACTGCAAAAGGAGATCCGTGAACAATTAGCAGTCTCCGGAACGCTTTGCTCAGGGTTCCTGGTACCGCGATTGGTGTTTTATTTAGACCGGTGGTGGCGACGCGGCGGCTGGTATCCGGATTATGCCATTCGGTTATTTCGTCGCGACCGCGCAAGATGGGCTGGAACTGATCCCCATGACAAAATTGTTGTCAACGGGCCGGTGCGCCGCCTGCGAAACCCACTGCATCATTTTTCCTACCGGGATATCGATGACCATATCCAACGGATCAATCGATACACATCCATTTCATCCGAGGAACTCCGCAAACAAGGTCAACCATGGCGGTTGAGCGATGCCTTGCTACGGCCGGCATTCAGATTCTTTCGTTGTTACTTCTTAAAGCGAGGTTTCATGGAAGGCTTTCCCGGCTTTCATGTGGCCGTCACTGCCGCGATGTACGTCTTTTTGAAGTATGCTAAGCTCTGGGAACTTGAGCTGAAGGAGAAAAAGGAAGTTGGGCGGAAGCGGTCATAGCCGCTTGCTAAAAATTCTGCACATCGATCCTGAAAAAAATTGGGGAGGTGGGGAGGCGCAGGTGGTCGGTCTTCTGCAAAATCTTTCGCACTGGGGCCACCGCAATGATCTTGCGACGCCTGCTGGTGGTGAGTTATTTCGGCGCTCTATCACGGGCGTCCGAAAAATTCCTCTTACTGTCCGCAACGATCTAGATATAAGAGCAGTTCCCGCGCTCCGGCGTCTCATTCGGCAGGAAAGATACGACATCGTCCATTTCCACACAAAGAGGGCGCATGCGCTCTCTTTGTGGCTGCCTCGAGGCGAGCCCAGGCCGAAGTACATTGTGACGCGACG
>JAICEJ010000347.1 GCA_025924215.1 Candidatus Binatia bacterium | reverse complement strand
TTGCCGCGATACTCTTCCGGAATGAGCCGGCCTGGATCACGTTCCAATTCTTCAAGCCAGATTCCGTCGCGGTTGATTTTCGCCTTAACATTGCGGTCGGCGGAACACGAAACGCCCATACCCACTGGACAGGACGCGCCATGGCGAGGCAACCGGATAATCCGCACGTCTAACGCGAAATACTTGCCACCGAACTGCGCGCCATAACCTGATTTATACGCCGCCTGCAACAGCTTCTCCTCGGTCTCGACATCACGGAATGCGCGTCCGTGAGCATTGCCGGTGGTCGGCAGATGATCGAGATAGCCGGTGGTGGCAAGTTTAACGGTTTTGAGACACGCTTCAGCCGAGGTTCCGCCGATGACGAACGCCAGGTGATACGGCGGACAACCGGCGGTCCCCAGTGTTATCATTTTTTCCGTCAGAAATTTTTCCAAGCTCCCCGGATTTAGTAGAGCCTTGGTTTCCTGGTACAGCGAAGTTTTGTTGGCCGATCCGCCTCCCTTGGTGACGAATAGAAACTGGTACTCCATGCCGTCGGTGGCCATAAGATCGATTTGCGCCGGCAAATTGGTGCCGGTATCGACCTCGTCGTACATGTTTAACGGCGCGGTTTGGGAGTAACGCAAATTTTCTTCGGTGTAAGTTTTGTAGATCCCTTTAGCCAGGTACTCTTCGTCTTTAACGCCGGTCCAAACCTGCTGGCCTTTTTTACCGACGATCGTGGCCGTGCCGGTGTCCTGGCAAAACGGCAGAATCCCCTTTGCCGCCGTGTCGGCATTGCGCAGCATCGCGAGCGCTACATAGCGATCGTTGTCGGAGGCTGCTGGGTCCTTGAGGATCGCCGCAACCTTTTCAAGATGAGCGGTTCGCAACAAGAAAGACACATCGCGAATGGCAATGTTCGAGAGGTAAGTCAGCGCTTCGGGTGCAACCTTTAGTATTTCTTTGCCTTCGAACTGAGTGACAGAAACGTGTTCCTTGGTTAGCAAGCGATATTTTGTCGTGTCTTTCTGTATGGGAAGCGGATCTTGGTAAACAAATTCAGGAGCAGCCATATTCGTACCTCATTGTGAAATAGTAGCGAAAAAATACCTGCTTGTCGACGTACCGCGATCGCGCGATTTCGGCTGTTTAGCAGTGATGGTTGCGTAAAATTCGCGCGCGAATTCGCAGTATTTACCCGGCGACAAACAAGTTCTTCTCCGGTCGAAGTGACAGCCAAAGACATTCGCGTTGCTTCGTCATAGACCGTTGACATATCAACGCCTGCTCGACTACTTTCTTTGATAATGGAGGGGCGCATGAGAAGAGGAATTCTATCGCTTCTTTTTACGTTCTGTGTCGCAATCACGCAGCCTGCCTTGGCGCAAACCTATGAGCAGCTCATTGCAGGCGCTAAGAAGGAAGGCAGACTTATCCTCTATGCTTCGGCCACCGCGCCTCAGCTACAGATGTATTTTGCCGCGTTCAATAAAAAGTATCCCTTTATCAAAACGGAATTCTTTCGCACCGGCAAACAAGCGCTGTTGAGTAAGGTCCTCCTCGAAGAGCAAGCCAAACAACGAATAGCCGACGTCATCCACACCAGCGTCATCGAAACCAGCATCATGAAAAAGCGCGGCGCGCTGAGCAAGTATGTTCCGCTCGAGGCCGCCGCTTACCCGGCACAGTACAAGGATCCGGAAGGCCTTTGGACATCTGCCTACGCCAGCGGCACCCTTCTCGGGTTTAATTCGCGCCAAGTTAAACGGCCCGAGGCGCCCAAGAACTACGAAGATCTACTGAATCCGCGCTGGAAAAGCGCCATCGCCATCGATTCCAACAAGATCGAGTGGTTCGCCATGCTGTTAAAGCTCAAGGGCCAAGCCTTCATGGAGAAACTTGCCGCCCAGCAGCCCACCGTCCGCTCCGGCAACACCTTGGTCTTGCAGCTATTGGCTGCGGGCGAGTTTCCAATTTCTGCCGGCGTGTACGAATATTCGGTGGAGGACCTGAAGACCAGAGGAGCGCCGGTGGATTGGATCGGCTTGGAACCGGTCATCACTTACACGGTTGCCGTCTCGCTTCCGTCGCAACCTCCTCATCCGTATTCCGCGAAACTCTTTATCGAATGGCTGTTGTCAAGGGAAGGGCAGGAGGTCGTCAACCAGTATGGCCGGGTGCCGATTCGCGATGATGTGGACTCTAAATACGGCAAGATTCTCAAACAACACAAACTGCTGATGACCGACGTCGATCTAGGCCAGAAGGAAGCCGAAGTCAACGCCACATTTCGAAAACTATTCCAGTGAAAAACGGTTGAAGCAACTCTCAATTCTATAAACTTTCGCCGATTAAAAAGAACTTTTATCGCCACCGAACAATTACACACCTACTGCTCAATGTGCACGTCGCGTTGCGGCGTTGTCGCAACTGTCGAAGATGGGGTATTGACGAAAGTCAATGCCGACCCTGAGCACCCCAATGGTTGTATCTGCGTCAAGGGCGCAGCCGCACCGGAAATCGTTTACTCGCCGGACCGGTTACGTTATCCAATGGTACGAACCAGACCCAAGGGCGATCCTGATCCCGGTTGGACTCGCATCACGTGGGAGCAGTCGCTCAATCTCGCCGCGCTGCGACTCAATGATATAAAAGATAATTTCGGCGCCGAAGCCGTCGTCTTTTCCCGCGCGACCACCGCCGGCAGCGCTTCCATTGACTTCGACGGCTGGCTGCAAAGGCTGGCCAATGCATTTGCCAGTCCCAACCTGCTCACTTCCAATCATATCTGCACTTGGAACCGACGGGTCGGATCGAAGTACACCTTTGGCGTAGGCATGCCGCTGCCGGACTTTGACCATTCAGAATGCATGTTGATCTGGGGCATCAATCCGCCCGCCACTTCACCGGCGCAAGCGCTGCGCATCAATCGGGCGCGCCGGCGTGGCGCGAAACTGATCGTCATCGATCCGCGCAAGACTACGCTGGCGGCAAAAGCGGATTGCTGGTTGCGGGTTCATCCTGGCACTGACGGCGAGCTGGCGATGGCGATGATCCACGTTCTCCTTGAAGAAAAACTTTTTGACGAGGAGTTTACCCGCCAGTGGACCAACGGATCATTGCTGGTTCGCTGCGATAATAATCAACTTCTCACGCAACGTGATCTGCAGATTACTGGAGACTCGAACACCTACATGGTTTGGAACCAACAAGAAAAGGCGCCCAAAGCAATGGGAGATAATACTGGCGCGGCGCTTTTTGGCAGTTTCACTGTGGATCTCAGCGATGGAACAGCCATCGAGTGTCAAACCGCGCTGCAAATGCTCGCAAACAAAGCCGCCGCACACGCACCCGAACAATCGGCAAGCATTACGACAGTTCCTCCTAGCCACGTCAGAAGGGCGGTGCGCCTGTTCGCGACGGAAAAACCGTCGAGCTACTGCACATGGGTCGGGCTCGAACAAGACTGCGACGCTATGCAAACCAACCGCGCTGTCTGTTGTTTTTACGCGCTAACCGGCCAATTTGACAAGCGCGGCAGCAACGTTCTCTTCGCCACCACACCGACCAATCCGATCAACGGCCGCGAGCTATTGCCGAAAGCGCAAGCGGATCGCCGGCTAGGAATCGCACAGCATCCGCTCGGTCCGCCCACCGACCCGGGACTCGTCCAGGCTGCGGCAGTCTACCGGGCAATTCTCACTGAGCGCCCGTATCCGATCAAGGCTCTGGTGTTATTCGGCAGCGATCCACTGCTCGGACACGGCGATCCGCTCCACGGCAAAGCCGCACTGGAAGCGGTTGATTTCTACATCCACGTGGACATCACGCTTAATCCCAGCGCGGCATTCGCAGATTTGTTGCTGCCCGCGACAACGTGTTGGGAGAACGAAGCCTTGATGCCGTCTTTCGAAATCGCCGAAGACACGCTCAATTGGGCGCAGCTCCGGCCGGCGGCGGCAAAACCCGTGGGCGAGTCACGCTCGGATATGGAAATTATTTTCGATCTAGCCCAGAGACTCGGTTTGGCGGACCAATTCTTCAACGGCGAGGTCGAAGCAGCTCTCAAGCATCAACTGGCGCCGGCGGAAATTTCCACCCAGGAACTGCGACAAAATCGACTTGGAGTTCGAGCCAACGTCAGCACCAGACACCGCAAGTATGCTGAGACTGATCCGCGGACCGGCGAAGCAAGAGGTTTCGAAACCGCCACGCGAAAGCTTGAAATTTATTCGACTGCGTTCGCCAAAGCCGGCTACCCGCCGTTACCGGTATTCGAAACCCGAGTTGACGACACAGATTCGCGCTATCCGCTCACTTTGACGTTTTACCGCCTCGTGCAATTCTGCGACGAGCAACACCGCAACGTCCCGCGCCTGCGGCGATCGTTTCCCGAGCCGTTCGTCGAGCTTCATCCAAACACGGCTAAAACTGAAGGCATCGAAGACGGTGAATGGATTTTGCTGCAAACCGCCAACGGGAAGGTAAAGCTAAAGGCGAAATTCAACGAGTCGTTGCATCCGGCGGTCGTTACCACCGTGTACGGCTGGTGGCAAGCCTGCCAACTATCCAAGCTCAGCGGTTATGACCCTTTCAGTCCAACGGGGGCCAATGCCAACCTGCTCATTGGCAACTCGGATGTGGATCCGATCAGCGCATCGGTTGCGCATCGCTCGCAGAGATGTCGCATCGGAAAAGTATCTGATTAGCGGCTGTTTCAAACTGGAAGAATATAAAGTAAACAATGCGGTACTCATTTAACTCAGGTCAGTCTTAATCATTCGTCAATTCAGCGGCACAAACAGTTCGTCCAACCTCATTTCCTTCGTCATCAATCCTTGATCGAGCGAATAACCAACGAAGCGTTCCAGGTTGGCGCGGTTCTTTTCGAGGCCGTACGGCCAGGGATCGTCTCCCAAGAGCCTTTGCTCTTCTTCAAATGCCTGACGTCCCCAGGCCAGCCAGGACCAGTTCGGGTCGGCGTAGAATTCACGGCAGATCCTCTTTGCTTGTTCGAATGTATCGAAAACGCTGCGCGCCGCTTCAGGATGATTTTTCAACACCTCGTCTTTGAACGCCACCACATGCATGATCGGGAAAAATCCGTTTTTACCAAAATATCTGAGATCCTCCGCTTTCGGATCGGCAAACAGGCGGCGGATCTTTTTCGAGCCGCGCAGCACCGGCTTCGGCGGATGCGGTGTCATCATCGCGCTGATCTCGCCTGATTCGAGCATGGCGCCGATATCGGCGCTATCAGGCAATCGATCGATCTTAACGCCCTTTTCCGGCTCAAACTCTATGTTGTCCTTCTTACTCAGCACCCAGTGAATTTCCCGCCATGGAACATTGAATTCGCTTTGCAAGTCGCCTTTGGAAAGTGTCGCCAGAGTATTCTGAAAACTATGCAAGCCAACTCGCTTGCCGATCAGATCATGCGGCGAGTGAATCGCCGCGTCCACGTTGACCCACATTTGCGAAAGACTGAACAACCGGCGCGGGAACACCGGAATCGCGGTAAACGGCATACCGCGGCTCTTGGCCATTAAGTAAGAGGATAGCGATAGCTCGGCGACGTCGAACTCTGAGTTCTGCAACATCCGTTCATGGCGGTTTTCGCCGTCCCGCTGTCGATCGGATTGACC
>JAICEJ010000346.1 GCA_025924215.1 Candidatus Binatia bacterium | reverse complement strand
GGCACTTGAAAAGGAAGAATCTCGTAATGCTCATCCATGCGCCACAGCCAATAGGGCAGCCAGCCGGCGCCGGCTTCGAGAAAGACGACCTGCAGCTTGGGATGGCGCTCCAAGGTTCCTTTGCAGATCAAACCCAAGCTGGCAAGCATCTGCTCGAACGGATGGGATATCGTATGCGTGAAAAACCACTCTCCGGCGAAGCGGTCGACACCGGCTGTCGGGAGATACGCGCCGGAGCCCTCGTGCACCATCAACGGCACACCCAGCTCTTGTAGCGTTTCGTAGAGCGGGTCGTAGTAGGGATCATCGAGGGTGCGGCCTTTAACCGGATTAGGTCGCACAAAAATCGCCTTAAAACCGAGTTCGTTAATTACGCGCCGGGTTTCGGCAACCGCGGCGTTGACGTCCTGCACGGGAATCGCCCCGACGGCCATCAGCCGCCCGCGATCCGCGCCGCAATAATCGTAGAGCCAGTTGTTGTAGGCGCGACACAATGCCGCAGCGTAAGCTTCCTCTTCCACCGAGGTCAGGTACAAGCCGGCCGATGGAAACAGCAGACCCCGTTCGATGCTGTCGCGATCCATGTCTTTGAGTCTGGCGCGCGGGTCGGTTGCAAGATCGCGATGTTCATTGACGGGAGAGCCGTCATCCTTCAGGCGAAAAGGCGTTTCGTCGGGTTTGCGATGGTGGCGCTTGCCTTCCAGAACAAACAGCAGCTGCCCGTTGGCGACCCTCTCGATCTTTGGCGCGCGGGCGCGAAACGGCTGCTCGAGATAACGTTGCCACAAATCATCGGCCTCTCGAACATGGCCGTCGATATCGATGACGCGTATGGCTTGCTCTGACATACTTATCTCCGTTCGCGCAGAACCTCTTCGACGATAGTGGAATCCACCACCCGCTCCAACGGCAGGTCAGGTTTTCCTTGCTGGTCGAGAACGGTTTTAATCGCTTCAGCCAAGGGTTTGGCGTCCTCGACGATGAGCCGCGAGTAGATGGCATGGGATTCGGCCGCGACATCCTCCTCAAGATCAAAGTATTTCTGAAGAAATGGGACGACTTCGGCTTTCTGCGTTTTGATCCAGCGCAGAGTATCCAATTGCGCGCGCACCATCTTCTTCACCTGCTCGCGTTCCTGCTGGATCTTGCGTGTCGATGTGCCTATGCCCACGGTCGCCATGTCGATGACATCGGCGGCGCTTCCCAAGAGATTGTAGCCTTGCCGCTTGGCGATCACGAAGAAGGGCAATGAAAGCGGAGTCGCATCGATTCTGCCGGTCGCGAGCGCGGGAAAGCGCGTGTCCGATCCTCCCATGTTGACGAAACTGACATCGCGCAAGTCGAGGCCGCCGCGGCGCACCAAAAGGCGCGCGACGAAATCATCGGCGGCGCCGATGGTGACGGCGATGGTTTTGCCTTTTATCTCGGCGATCGATTTGATGCTCGACCGCGCGACCAGCGTATGAAACGAGGTCCTGAGCGAAAGGCTGACGATTCTTACCGGGGCGCCCGACATGCTGCCGCGGGAAATCGAACTGGCGCCGAAGGCATAGTCAATTTCGCCGGCCTGGATTGCGCCGATGGTAAGCGGCGGGCGCATGGCGATGATTTCTGCTTCAATCCCGTGTTTGCGATAAAAGCCGCGTTCGCGCGCGGCCCACACGTCCAAAAATCCCAGCGACTTCGACGATACCGCGATGCGAACTTTTTCGAGGCTTTTCTCGGCGCACCAAGCTGGAACGACAGCGGCAACGACCAGAATCAAACTTGCCCAAGTCAGTGCGGCCGATGTTCGTTTCATGCATTCACCCAGATCACAGTAGCGCGCATGTTTGGCTGCATACTACAGGAAATAGTGACGGTCAATCGAAGTTGACCTACAAATAAAAGGTTCAACAGTTCAACGTTCAATCGTTCAAATAAAACCGCAGGAGGTTGCCGCAGGTTAGACGCAAAGAACTGTTGCAAGCGGCGAGCGGTTCAAGATAGATTTGCGCGCAAGAGTTGCAGCGCAAGCGTTAGTATCGAGTGGAAGCGACAGTCGGAGGTTAGCCATGCCCAGCTACGCAGCCAAGTTGACGTTCGGTCCCGAAGCAGCGGATTGGCAGGAGCGTTTCAATCCCGATCGTATGCGCCGGCAGCGGGTTGAACGCGCGCAAATGCTGATGCGCAAATACGGCATCGCCGCGCTGCTCGAAGCCAATCACCACAACATTCGTTATCTCACCGCGCTCAAGGGTTTTGCCTATCCCATGTGCCGTTACGTGCTGTTCTTTGCCGAGCACGATGCGGTGATGTACGAGCATAATGGTTACTATCATCAGATGCCGGACCAATGCCCCTGGATCAAAGAGTGGCGCCCGGCGCGGTCCTGGCTCACGGGTTCGCCGGGTCCGGAAGCCTGCGCGGCGGAGGCCAAAGCCTTTGCCGCGGAAATCAAAACAGAGCTCGAGAAACGCGGGCTTCTTGGCGAGAAACTGGGATTGGGCAGCTTCGACGGCAATGCGCGCGAAGCATTGGTCAATGCCGGCGTCAAGAACATCGTCGACACGCGGCAGCTCCTGCTCGAAGCGCGCATGGTTAAAAATCAGGATGAGATCAGTTGCTTGAAGACCTGCGCCGCGATGGTCGATGGCGTCTGGTATCGGATTTGGGAAAACTTGAAGCCGGGAATGCGAGATACGGATCTAATGACTCTGGGCGCTGGCGCAGGCTATCAGATCGGTTTGGAAGCTGCGGTGCCGGGAGGTTGGCGGAGCGGGCCGATGACTTTCGATCGCGGCTGTCACGCAACCAATCGCATCATCCAGGTGGGCGACCTGGTGTACGGCTCCTACTGCGGCGCCACTTACATGGGTTATGGCAGTTGCACCTACCGAACGTTTATGGTCGGCCGCGATCCGACGGCGAAAGAAAAAGATTGGTATAAAGAAGTTCGCGAGCGCCTCGATGCGGTGATCGAAGAAATCAAGCCGGGCAAGACGACGGCGGATGCGGCGAAGCATTTTCCACCTGCGAGCAAGTGGGGCTATAAGAGCGAAGTCGAAGTGCTCGCCAGCGAGATCGGCCACGGCATTGGGCTTGGCACCAGCACCGGTTACGACGCTCCGATCATCAACCGGTTGTGGTCATTTGAGCATCCGCAGCTTCTCGAAGAGGGCATGACCATCGCCGTGGAATCCCGCGAGGGAGAGACCCGAGTCGGCGGCGCGCGCTTGGAAAACATGCTAGTGGTAACAAAGAACGGCGCGGAGATCATGGACTACTTCCCGCGTGACGAAATACTGGTGGCGCCGCGATGATCAGCCGCTATGACCGGGAGCCCTGATCCAGGGGATCAAGGAGGATTTTATGTCTCAGCTACGTTGTCTCACGATCAAAGCGCAGGAGCCCAGCCGCGTTGCGGATTTTTACCGCTCGGTTTTCGAACTGAAAACCGTCATGGAAGATCCTGAGTTGGTTTGTCTTTCGGACGGCGTGTTCACCCTTGCCTTCCTCAAAGAGAGTAAGGAAGATTCGACCGGACTCCACGCCAGCGGCTTTCAAGTCGAAGATCTGGGCAAGGTTGCGCAGAAATCAGAAAAGGGCGGGCAGGCGTCGCCGCAAAGCGAGGCTCAGGTGGCTGATCCCGATCAGAATCTGATCGATCTTACGACCAAAGATTTCGGTCTAGCGCCGGAGAAAACCCGCTATCCCATCCGGCATATCGCGCTTTACACCGCCGATCCCAAACGACTGTCGAATTTTTACGGGGACGCGTTTGGCATGAAGGAAATCGCTCACAGCGATCGCTCGTCGATCTTCGTTTCGGATGGATATTTTAATCTCGCGCTTCTGTACCAGCGAGTGCGTGAGGAAAAGAATGGCTTTAATCATTTCGGTTTCCACGTAGATGACCTCGAGCAGATTCGCGATCGAGCCGAGAAGGCCGGGACGCGCCGCGGCGCTGCCCGCCCGAGCCGCATTCCGTTTGCTGAAGTGCGACTTCACGATCCGGAAGGCAACGGCGTTGACATTTCCGTCAAGGGATGGGACGTGTAGTCGACCAACCGCGAAACACATCACGGTGATTTTTAGAGAGCGGTATCGATCTGCGCAGAATGGCTGATCCCAGGCCGTCACCGCCGAACCTCGCCACGTTTGGAAGAAAAGTTTCATGCCGATCCAAGCCCTGCAACACGTTACGATTCTTGAGTGCGCGACCTTTGTTACTGGTCCGTACGCTTCGGCCTTGTTGGCTAACCTCGGTGCTCGCGTTATCAAGATCGAATCGCCGCCACAAGGGGACCCGTACCGGTATTTTTCTCCCGATCCGCATTACAGTTTCAATTTCGCGCATCTAAATCGGAACAAACAAAGCCTGGTGCTCGATCTTAAAACGGCGTGTGGGAGAAAAATTTGTTCCGAGCTGCTTAAAAGCGCGGACGTTTTCGTCGAAAATTTTCGTCCTGGAACCGCCGAACGTTTGGGCTTGGGGTACGACACTCTCCGCGCGCTCAATCCGCGGTTGGTTTACTGTTCGATTTCCGCCTTCGGTCAAAGCGGGCCTTATGTGGACAAGCCGGGATTCGATACCTTGGGGCAGGCTGTTAGCGGATTGCTGAGCTTGCTCAACGATTCAGACGATCCAAAGGTGATGGGCATGGCCCTTTCGGACTATATTACCGGAATGTCAGCGGGCTACGGCATTCTCGGCGCATTGCTGGCGCGCGGCCAATCCGGCGAAGGTTGCCGCGTGGAAACATCGCTGCTGCAAGCGACACTTTCTTTCATTGGCGAAAGCGCCGCGGGCTATTTGCGCACCGGGAGTGTGCCGAACCGGATGGCGCGGGTTAAAAACGCCCACGCGTTTGCGTTCATATGCGGGGACGGGTTGCCGCTGGCAATCCATTGTTCCGTGCCGGAGAAATTCTGGCTCGCGTTGTTGGAAGCGACTGCACGAATGGACATTGCCGTCGACCAAAGGTTTGCTACCCGAGATGCGCGCCGGCAAAATTATGCATGCCTCGAAGAAACCCTGGCACCAACATTTAAAACCAAAAGCAGGGAAGAATGGTTGCGCTGCCTCCAAGCGCGCGACGTTCCGGTCGTGCCGCTGCACGATATCGCGGAGGCTTTAGCCGACCCGCAGGTCCGTCATCTCCAACTCATTGAAAATGTCGAGCATCCGATTGCCGGTCGGATGGAGTTTGTCGGCGCGCCGGTGCGATACCGCAATTTCACCGAATCTCCTTCGCTGCCCCCGCCACTCGTGGGCGAGCATACCAATGCTATCTTGCGCGAGCTCGGTTATTCCGAACAGGCGATCGAAGAGTTGCGCGCCCAACAAGTGGTAGGAGTTGCAGATCAGGCGCCCTGACGTGACATGGCCAAGGACTTAAGGGAGATCGAAAAATAAAGTCAATGCGGCTTTCGGCACAAGAGACTTCATAGTCATCAATCATTCTGCTTAGGCGGCCTGGTCTCGTCTTGGTAGGCAGGTTCGATCTTTTCCGTCAATTGCGGAGAAAATGTTAATGGCTTTGTATCCGAATTGGCGATTGCGGCCGGCGTTAGCATCTTTTGCTTGGCGCGCGACCGAAAAAACACCCAATTAAACTCATGATGAAAAGAAACAGTGCCCTGATCTTCTG
>JAICEJ010000345.1 GCA_025924215.1 Candidatus Binatia bacterium | reverse complement strand
TGGGCGGGAGCCGTGGTCTTCGCTTCTTCAAATGCCGGTGGGTTGCGGGTTTGTTGTGTAACGACAAAGGCGAAAGCTAATAGGAAAACAGCCGATAGGGCAAACGCTGCCCATGCCTTATGAGAGACTTTTACTTCCGTAGCCATTCGGAATCGCGCACGCAAATGCAGTGCCTAATCATTTGCAGGAAAAAATTTATAACCTCGCGTTGTGGTGTTTCAATTAAAAGACGTTACTGTCGGTTTGGCCGCAGCTGATTCATTTCGAATATGATGAACGAGCTTTCATTGGTGCCCTGGATTTGCGAGTCCGTCAGACTCTGCTTGAGTGGCGATAAGCCGCTAGTGAAAACACGATCAGGAATAAGCCGGTTTACGCTAGGTCTTTCTGATGTTTCTCGGCGCTTCCATCTCCCGCGAACCGAGATGCGATCAGATCTGTGTAGTATTGCGACCGCGACTGCTAGTTTAGCGTCATGGAGATACAGCGATTGGAGCTTAGCGTGAGCGACGCGGACCTAAACCAATTGGCATCTCGAATTTTCGGCTGGCCCGACGCTATCCGTGACATTGGTTTCGCTGTCACGCCGGAAGGCGTTCGGTTCACGGGGATTTATCAACAATTTATCCGGATTCCCTTCCAGATGCTCTGGCAACTAGCAATTTCCGAAGGCAAGGTCATCGGCCGCATTGAACGGATGAGAGCAGGATTCATAAGCCTCGGCTTTTTCAAAGTGTATCTTCTGAAGCATATCGCTGCTGCAACGAATATCGCTATCCGTAACGGGATGCTCGTATTTGACGTTGATGCCCTGCTTGCGGATAAAGGCTGGCCGGTGCGACTCAACTTGACCTCAATCCGTTGCACTATGGGTAGTTTGATCATCGAGAGCCGTGCGCCTGATTGCGTTCGGGATCCTGAAAACCAATGACGGTTGCAGATGTATCTGGCACTCAATCGGCAATCATAAGGAGGTGACAAACTCGCCTTTGACGGCTCCTTTTCACCCTTATTTTGTGCGGCGCGGAGTGATTTACAAAGGTGGATGTGATAAGCATTTTCACCTTATGGCAGATGTGGCGGCGAACTATCGAGAGATCGATGAACAGATCAGGCGGGCCGCGCTTTCGAAGGGACGAGACCCGCGGGATGTTAAAATACTTGCGGCCGCCAAAGCACAAGATATCAAATCAATCGAAGCTGCCATCATAGCTGGTGTCTTGCTCATCGGTGAAAATTACGTTCAGGAGGCGAGCCTCAAAAGAAAGAGTCTTCCCGATAACGTCGAATGGCACATGATTGGCCACTTGCAGCGCAACAAGGCAAAAGCGGCAGTGGAAATCTTCGATGTCATTGAGTCTCTCGATAACGCTGAATTGGCGCGCGAGCTGGATAAGGAAGGCCGAAAACGAGATGTCCGAGTGCGGGCGCTCATTGAGATCAACATAGGCGGTGAAGATACCAAGTCCGGGATTGCCAAGCCCAAGGTCGCGGAGCTTTTACGCACCATCGGCGAGCTCGACCATCTCAGCATCGAAGGACTGATGACTGTTCCGCCTTTTTGCGAAAATTCTGAAGAGACTCGGCCGTACTTTCGTGACCTGCGCCGGTTGCGGGATGAACTGCATAGTTTGAAATTGCCGAACGTCGACCTCAGAGAGCTATCGATGGGCATGACGCATGATTATCTAGTTGCTGTTGAAGAAGGCGCAACCATTGTGCGAATTGGCACAGCCCTGTTTGGTCCGAGAAGAACGTAGCCGCGAAATGTTTATTCTTGCTAATTTTATCATCGCCACGGCCCAGGTTCTGGATTTCTTGCTCTGGGCTTACCAGTGGATTTTGATTGCTCGAGTGGTGATATCCTGGATTGATGCCGATCCCTATAATCCCATAGTTCGATTCATTTATAATTTGACAGAGCCGGTGCTCGAGAGGGTTCGTGAACGACTACCTCTAATTGCAGGCGGATTTGATCTTTCGCCCCTGGTTGTTTGGCTCGCCATCTGGTTTATCAAGCGATTTCTGGTTCAATCGCTCTATGACCTTGCTTATGCGTTGAGGTAATCGGCAGGGATGAGTTCGTGAAATCTCTACATGGCCGATATTCGCGTGTATCGAATACTCGACCCGCTGTTTTATGGCCGCATTGGTCTTGCCAATCACGCGGCGGCCGAGGCGTTGGCACAGTAAGGACAAGTGACGTCTGAACTTAAGAGAAAGAAGACTGTTCGGCTCGTATCTTAGTTTTAGCATTATCCATTAAGGGAGAATGTTCTCATGAAGATTTTCTTAGAAGGTCACTGGGTTGATAAGGCCAAGAAGATCGAGGTCAAAAACCCTTTCGATGATTCCGTCATCGATACGGTTCCTAAAGCGGATGCGAGCGATGTTGAACAGGCGCTGGCTTATGCCGAACGTGGAGCCAAGGTGATGGCCAAACTTACCAGCTATCAGCGCTGGAAAATCTTGCGCACTGCGGCAGATCTGATGGCGGCGCGCAACGAAGAGCTTGGCCAGACCATATCCAAAGAAGAAGGAAAGATCATCGCCGAGGGGCGGGGAGAAGCAAGCAGAGCGGTGGAAACTATGATGGGATCTGCCGAGGAGGCCAAGCGCTTACACGGGGAAACCGTACCGCTGGATGCGGATCCTACCGGGGGTAAGAAGTTAGGATTCACGTTACGCGTGCCCTGCGGTGTCGTTGCAGCCATCGCGCCGTTTAATTTTCCATTGAATCTCGTCTGTCACAAAGTCGGTCCGGCGCTCGCGGCGGGAAATTCAGTGATCGTTAAACCGGCTTCCGATACGCCGCTCTCGGCCTTGAAGCTCACGGAAATTCTTTTGGAAGCCGGACTCCCGCCGGAAGGGATTCAATGCATCACAGGGTCGGGCGGTGAGATCGGTGATACTCTGGTCAAAGACCGCCGCGTGCGAAAAATCACATTTACCGGCAGCCGTGAAATTGGCGATCGAATTTGCCGAATGGCGGGAATAAAAAAAGTCACGATGGAGCTCGGCTCCAACAGCCCGCTTATCATCATGCCTGACGCCGATTTAAACAGAGTGGCGGCCGCGGTGGCGACGACCGGTTACGGCAATGCCGGGCAAACCTGCATCTCGACTCAAAGGGTGCTTACGGCCAAAAAAGTTTACGGCGACTTTCTTGATGCTTTGAAACCCAAAGTTGAAGCCCTTAGCACCGGCAATCAACTCGATGAAAAATCAAAAGTCGGGCCGATGGTAAAAGAGAGCGAGGCGGTCCGCGTCGAAGACTGGATCGAAGAAGCGGTTGCCGCCGGTGCGCGTTTAGCGGCCGGTGGTGGTCGGCGCGGCGCGATCTACATGCCAGCAGTGGTGGCAGATGTTACGCCAGATATGCGCATCTCGCGCGATGAACTATTCGGTCCGGCGGTGGCGGTGACTCCGTTTGAAAACATCGAAGAGGCCATTGCGCTTGCCAACGACAGTATTTACGGCCTGGCAGCAGGCATCTTTACGGAAAATGTGGAATGGGCCATGAAATTCGCGCGCGAAGCCGAAGCCGGCAATCTGCATGTTAACTGGGGCCCGCAATGGCGCGTGGATCTGATGCCTTACGGCGGACTTAAGGACTCAGGCTTTGGCAAAGAAGGTCCACGGTATGCGGTGGAAGAAATGACCGAGCTCAAGATGGTGGTATTTCACCTGAATAGCTGATCTTACAAACAGCTTTGGCAACCAGCGAACACCAGAGTTAGCCAGCCTTGCAAGCATTGGAACCAATGATGAGAAGCGATGGGCGAAAACCGAAACAACTGCGATCAATAAAAATAGCGCCGAGCTACCTAAAGACTGCCGATGGTTCGGTGTTGATCGAGATGGGCGATACGAAAGTAATTTGCACTGCTAAATTGGAAGACCGTGTGCCGCCTTTTCTGCGCAATAGCGGTAAGGGTTGGATCACCGCCGAATATGGCATGTTGCCGGGTTCATCACAGGTGCGCATCGGCCGTGAATCCTCCCGCGGCAAAGTGGGTGGCAGAACGCACGAGATTCAACGCTTGATTGGCCGCAGTTTGCGGGCGATCACGGATTTGATCAATCTGGGTGAGCGTACGGTCTGGATCGATTGCGATGTGATCCAGGCGGACGGTGGCACCCGCACCGCTTCGATTACCGGTGCATATGTTTCTCTGTGCCAAGCAATTCGTAGTTGGCAAAAGCGTGGAATCATTACGCAAGAACCCATCAAAGATTCCGTTGCCGCGGTAAGCATCGGAATCGTAGATGGCAAGATCCTGCTAGATCTATGTTACGAGGAAGATAGCAAAGCGGACGTCGATATGAATTTCGTTATGACAGGGTCCGGTAAGTTCGTCGAAGTTCAAGGAACTGCGGAGAGCGCCCCTTTTACCAAAAAACAAATGGATAAGATGTCGGAAATTGCCGAACAGGGCATCAAGGAGCTACTCAGGGCGCAGAAACAAGCTCTCACCTTCACTTCTTGAAGTCGTCAATGCGATGTTCGATCTACTTGTCGCGACAACCAACAGCGGGAAATTGAGGGAGATCAAAGCTTTTCTGAAACACCTGACGCTTCATATTATCTCCTTAAATGACCTACACGATCCACCCGTGATTGCTGAAGATGGGCAATCGTTCGAAGAAAATGCTCTCAAAAAGGCGCGAACGCTTGCGGAGTGGTCCGGCTACCGCACATTGGCCGATGATTCGGGATTGGAAGTTGATGCTCTCGATGGTAGGCCTGGGATTCTTTCGGCGCGTTTTAGCGGTCCGGAGGCCAACGACGCCGGCAATAATAGCAAGCTCCTCGAAGAATTGAGGAATATTTGCGAGGAAAAACGAACCGCGAGGTTTGTTTGTGTTTTGGCCTTGTGCCTCCCGAGATCGCGTGGCGGTAAGCAGTGCACCGTACGGGGTACTTGCGAAGGAATCATCGGGTTTGCTGCTAAAGGAAAGACTGGCTTCGGGTATGATCCGTTGTTTTTTTACCCGCCATTGGGGAAGACCTTCGGTGAAATCGATCAGCAGACCAAGATAACCGTCAGTCATCGCGGCAAGGCGCTCAAAAGGCTCGTAGAGGTTCTGCCGGCCTGTTTCGTTCCGCTTGAAAAACCTTGATTTAGTTCGTTAGCCATGTAGTATTGATGCTGTTCGTATGACGGGGCGTAGCGCAGCCTGGTAGCGCACCTGCCTTGGGCGCAGGGGGTCGGAAGTTCAAATCTTCTCGCCCCGACCATCAAGACTGCTGAGTAATGAGTGTTGAGTTTCAGGTTAACTCATCGCTTATTACTCGCTGTTGTTTTTGGCGCCAGTAGCTCAGTTGGATAGAGCAACGGCCTTCTAAGCCGTAGGTCAGGGGTTCGAATCCCTTCTGGCGCGCCAGTGTGGGGTTATAGCGGTTATATATGGTGAGTGTAGCTCAACGGTTAGAGCACTGGACTGTGGCTCCAGGGGTTGAGGGTTCAAATCCCTTCACTCACCCCATATTCTTAGTTCGGTATTATTAATTCGGTACAAGGATCGTAGCTGCCGAGTAATAGTTTGCTTGGGCCGCTAGCTCAGTTGGTAGAGCAGCTGACTCTTAATCAGCGGGTCCGGAGTTCGAGTCTCCGGCGGCCCACCAAATCTTT
>JAICEJ010000344.1 GCA_025924215.1 Candidatus Binatia bacterium | reverse complement strand
GCGGAAGCTAGATTGAAAACCGGGTGAGTTTCAGATCGTAACCAGTGTTATCTAATGCTAGGCGATCTTTCTTGCAGGTTAGGTTCATCTGAGAACTATAGCTCGAGAACAGCACCGCAGCTTTTACAGGTCGCCAGATTTTTATCGCTGCGCATCGCCTCGCTCGCTTTTGCCACCGCGTCTGAAGGATCATCGAAGCGCACATCGGTCTCATAGAGACTCTTCTGGCATTCTTCGCAAACCCAGATAAAAAGATCCTTTTCCTCGTGAGTGCGTTTCCTCTCGATCACAAACGTCCAGGAGCCTTCGCGCCGCCTCGGCGAGTGGGGCACTCTCGCGGGCATAAGAAAAAGATCACCGGTCTTGAGTACCGCGAGCTCGGGCTTGCCGTCGGATAAGTAGTGAAGATTGAGTTCGCCTTCGAGTTGATAGAAGATTTCATCACCGGGGTTGATATGAAAGTCTTTGCGCCGGTTGGGGCCGCGGGTAACGAAAGCGATGAAATCCGAATCATTCCAGATCACCCGGCGTTGTCCCCAGTTGTTGCGGTTTTCGTCGATCCATCGCTGTAAGTTAAAGCCTTTCAGATGGGGGAACATACAACCTCCTTGGCTGCAGCCGAATATAGAGTTGAGGTCAACCAGGAATCAAGAGCAATCATGGGAGCACGAAAACAGCAGCGGATCGCGCTAGAGGAAGGGTGCATCGGTTTAATTTCCGACACCCACGGATTGGTCCGCCCGGAAGCTCTTGCGGCGCTAAACGGCGTCGAGCTCATCGTGCATGCTGGGGATATCGGCAAGCCTGAAGTGTTGGATTACTTGCAAGCCATTGCACCCTTGACGGCCATCAAAGGCAACAACGATACCGCACCATGGGCGCGGCACCTTCCCGAAGCACTCGATCTGAGCCTTAACCGGACAGGCGTGCGGGTGATCCATAATGTTCATGATCTAGAAAATGAGTTGCCGGCCGCGGGTGTTCAGGTCGTGATCAGTGGCCATTCTCATAAACCGTCCGTCGTGAGACGAGACAATGTGCTTTTTGTAAACCCCGGAAGCGCAGGGCCGCGACGTTTCAAACTGCCGGTAACGGTAGGGTTGTTGTTTTTGCGAAACGCTGATCCACAGGCGGAAATCATTTACTTGCTCTAAAAAAACTATAACTCTTGAATATGACCCGTTTCTTCGCAGCCGCATTTTCATCGTTGACTTTGGCCCGATGTCAGGCGATAAATAGCAAATCCTTTTAAACCGACCCTGTGAGATCGGTAAGGGAGCCATGCCGATAGTGCCACCTCCAAGATTTTCCGGATTTTTTGGGCCCCCTCAGCGCGGTGGTTGAGGGGGTCTTTTTTTGTTTATGGCGAGCGAGAAGCAAATCGTCCTGACGAAGCAGGAGTTGGCCAAAGCGATCACTCGCATGGCTCATGAGGTGCTTGAGAAAGCCGGCAGCTTTGAAGAGTTGACGCTCATCGGCATACGTTCCCGCGGCGTGCATATCGCTCGGCGTTTGGCGCGTAAGATCGAAGAGCTCACCCAGCACTCACCGCCACTCGGTGTCATCGATGTGACGCTTTTTCGTGATGATAAGACGCAAACACAAGCTTCCGCTGCGGTAACCGCGAGTGAAATCTCGGTCACGCTGGAAAACAGGATCGCCGTCTTAGTCGACGATGTTATTTTCCGCGGGCGAACGATCCGTGCGGCCCTGGAAGCGGTCGAGCGTCTCGGCCATGCCAAGCGGATCATGCTGGCGGTTTTAATCGATCGCGGCGCGCGGGAGTTGCCGATTCGGGCCGATATCGTCGGCAAGAATATCGAAGCTTCGGATTCGCAACGAGTGAACGTCTTGCTGGAAGAATCCGATGGCATTGATCAAGTTATTGTCACGCCCTGGAATCCAGCTTGAGGAATCGAACGTGACCACGGCTAACCTAGTTTCCATCGCGGATCTCACCAACGACGAGATCGAAGAGATTTTCGATTTAGCAGACGCATCCGACAAGTTGCGCAGTAAAAAGGTCGGCCACGGCAAGATCATGGCGACTTTGTTCTATGAACCGAGTACTCGCACTCGTTTATCGTTCGAATCCTCAATGCAGCGGCTCGGCGGCACTGTGATCAGCTGTTCGGATATGCAGGCTTCGTCGGCCGCCAAGGGGGAGAGTGTCGCCGATACCGCCAAAGTAGTCTCGAGTTATGCCGACGTTCTGGTGGTTCGGCATTACTGGGATGGCGCAGTCCAGGCCGTGGCTGAGCACGCCGATGTTCAGGTAATCAATGCCGGGGACGGCGGCCATGAACATCCGAGCCAGACGCTTTGCGATCTCTATACGCTGCGCAAGGAGAAGGGCGAGCTCAAGGGTCTCAACGTGGTTATTTGCGGCGACTTAAAAAACGGCCGAACGATTCATTCTCTGGTGTATGCATTGGCTAGGTTCGGCGCCAATGTTGTGACTCTTGCAGCCAACGGAATGGAGCTGCCACACTATGTTCTGGAGCGGTTGGAGCGTGAGTTTCAGTATACCTTAGCGCCGGTTGCCGGCGACGATCTGAGCGCCGTGGTTACCGAGACCGATGCTTTCTATCTCACTCCCAAGCAGCCGCATCAGCTGGCATTGTTCACCGCACTGGACAGCACGATTCAGACGCGGATCACGAGTCTGGTATCGGGATTGCGCTATGACGCTTTTTACATGACGAGAAAGCAAAAAGAGCGCATGCCAAACTCTGCGGCGGCCGGAGACTATCCCACCATCGGATCTAAATTTCTCAAAGAGCAGCGCTTCAAAGACACAGTGGTGATGCATCCCTTGCCGCGGGTCGACGAGCTTTCGCCGGAGCTTGACAAGGATCGGCGCGGTATCTATTTCAAGCAAGCCGCGTATGGTGTGCCTATTCGTATGGCGCTGCTACATTTTCTGTTTGAAAAACGGCGCCGAGCACGGATCAGCAAGACGGCAAATAGCTCGGTGCTGTTCGAAAGCCCACACCCGATCGGCCCGCATTGCCCTAATCTCAGGTGCATTACTGTCAACGAGCCGGGTTCGACGCGGCTTTGTTTTGAACTTCAATCCGAAGGCCCGGCCGGCGCATTGGTTTTGCGATGCCTTTACTGCGACCACCGCTTCAAAGCGCAGCTCGTCGGACAAGCGACCTCAAAGAAGTATTGCGCCTACGATATCGCGCTTGCGGATAGCATTGCGCGTTGGCTTAAGAACGGTGAACTGGCGATCTTTGATTCCATCAAGCAAGCTGAAGAGCTCGGCTATGGACCGTACGACAGCGGTCCGCGCCGTGCCATTATGGATCAAGCTGAAGTAGATTCTGCAATACAGCAGATAAGCGCCCAGATTTTGAGCGATTGCGTCGATCCGGACCGTTTGCTGATTGTCGGCGTTAAAACCAACGGATCGGTGATCGCCCAACGAATCGCAACCCATCTGGAACGAGCACAAAAGCGAAAATTTGAACTGGCCGAGCTAGAAACCTATGGAGCGGGCGAAGACCTTCGCCGCATGTTTCCCGCGGATCCCGAGTTAGGACCGATCCAGTTGCGCGATCGATCGATCGTTCTAGTTGATGACGTCATTCATACCGGACGAACGGTGAAGACCGCCTTGAGCATCATTTTTAGATCGGGGCGGCCTCAATCCGTGCGTCTGGCGGTTTTGATCGATCGCGGGCATCGGCAGATTCCGGTCAAACCTAATTACGTCGGTAGACATATACCCACCGCAGACCACGAGCGCATACGTGTCCATTTACGTGAGCTGAGGCCCGATGGGGAAGATAAGGTGCTGGTTTATTCAATCATTAGCCCAGGCGAGAACCGCAGCTGATTATAATTTGCGCGATTTTCTATTATGCTTACCTTTTAATTTTGGTTTGATTTATCATCCTCTTACACGAGGTTTTTCAGCAGATGCCGGAACGGGAATCCATGCTAAGAAAAGCAATATTGGCCTTGGCCGACGGCCGCTCTTTCGAGGGCTCGTCTTTTGGAGCCGAAGGTGAAGCCGCGGGTGAAGTCGTGTTTAACACTAGTATGACCGGGTATCAGGAGATCCTCACCGACCCCTCATACGAAGGCCAGCTCGTGGCCATGACTTATCCGCAAATAGGCAATGTCGGCATCAACCCGGAGGACGTAGAATCCCACAAGCCTTTTGTCAAAGGTTTCATCGTCAAAGAGTATACGGCGGTGCCGAGTAATTGGCGCGCGACACAGCCGTTGCATGTTTATATGCAGCAACACGGCATCGTCGGAATCCAAGGGATCGATACACGTTCTCTGGTCCGTCATCTGCGCGATTGTGGCGCGCAGGTGGGCGTGATCACAACTAGCTCCCAGAATACTGACGAGGCGATTGCAAAAGCCAAGGCCGCTCCCGGACTTGAGGGCCGTGATCTGGTGCGCAACGTGAGCTGTGCGAGTGCTTACGAATGGAATCAGGGTTTGTGGCGATTGGGTGACGGATATCGCAAGCCGCCAGACGAGCCACGGCGAAAAAAAAATGCCACGAATCGGGGACGCTCTGCTGTCCCTGTGCGTTCCGTCGTGGCGTACGATTTTGGCATCAAATACAACATCTTGCGAAATCTCGCCGAGAGCGGTTGCCGGGTAAAAGTCGTTCCCGCCCATACTTCCGCAGAAGATGTTTTGGCCTTAAACCCCGATGGCATATTTCTGTCCAATGGACCGGGTGATCCGGACGCGGTGTCTTATGCCAAAGACAACGTCCGCAAGTTGATCGGCAGAAAGCCAATCTTTGGTATCTGCCTCGGCCATCAGATTTTGGGTTTGGCCCTGGGTGGCAAGACGTATAAACTCAAATTCGGTCACCATGGCGGCAACCAGCCGGTGATGGACTTAACCACCCGCAAAGTAGAGATCACATCACAGAACCACGGCTTCGCCGTGGATGCCGATTCTTTAAAGGGTTCGGTCGAAGTTACCCATCTCAATCTTAACGACAACACGGTCGAGGGCCTGGTGCATCGAGACCTGCCGATCTTCTCGGTGCAATATCATCCCGAGTCGTCACCCGGTCCGCACGATGCCAACTACCTCTTCAAGCGCTTCATCGAACTAATGGACCAGCACCAGAGTTAACAGCTCTCCATGCCGAAACGCACTGATATCAAGTCAATCCTGCTGATAAGTTCAGGTCCGATTATAATCGGCCAGGCTTGCGAATTCGATTATTCCGGCACACAGGCGCTTAAGGCGCTTAAAGAAGAAGGGTACCGGGTCATTCTCGTCAACTCCAATCCGGCGACTATCATGACCGATCCGGAGTTCGCGCATCGGACCTACATCGAGCCCATTACCCCTGATATTGTCGAGAAGGTGATTGCCAAGGAGCGGCCGGACGCGCTTCTGCCCACGTTGGGCGGACAAACCGCGCTCAATCTGGCTATCGATCTGGCGGAGAAGGGGGTCTTGGCACGTTACGGCGTCGAGATGATCGGCGCCAAACTGGAATCGATCAAGAAGGCCGAGGATCGCGATCTGTTCAAGGAGGCGATGAAGAGAGCCGGTCTCGACCTGCCGCGCAGCGGCTATGCCCGCAGCATGCGCGATGCGCTACGCATTCAAAAGCGGCTGAATTTTCCTGTTATCGTCCGCGCCT
>JAICEJ010000343.1 GCA_025924215.1 Candidatus Binatia bacterium | reverse complement strand
TAAGCTCCGGGCCGTATCCGAGACTGTAATTGCGGTATGGTCGATACCCAGAAAAAGACGCCCGTTTGATTGCTGCCATTTTGGATTGCCTTTGCCGGATGGAAAATAAATCAGCTCGAGATTGTGACCGTCGGGATCCTTAAAGTAAAAAGCCTTAATTCCGGCCGCGGCCTTGTTCCAGTCGGGAATCCGTTGCGGGCCGGTGGAGGTGTGCTGCACTTTATGCGCGCGCAGCTGTTGATAGGCTCTGTCCATGTCGCTTACGACGATTGCGATGTGCTGGAACCATTGATCGTTGCTGCGGGAGTCCACCGGGATCGGCCGGCCTCTGGGCGTGAGATATTCGGTGAGATCGATGAATTCTTCGCCGAGCCTCATGCGCACAATCCTCATCCACGCCCCGAAGACTCCCTGAAGCCGCTCGTACTCACTGCCCATGACTTCAATGTCGGAAACTTTTTCAAACGAGAGCACTTTGGAAAAAAATTCTACTGACCGGTCAATGTCGGAGACGGTGATTCCCACCGCGTCGACCGACTTGACGAGCTGCGCCGATACCGGCGCGAAAGATCCGTAAAGCCCGAGCACCAAGAAGGCCACGAACACGAGCGCTCGATCGGAAGTTTTCTTTCGCCGCAGCAGTTTTTCCATTTTGCTGTGTCCTACTTCATCCTTTGAATCAGGTGCTCTCCCACTCTCAGTGCATTGGCCATGATGGTGAGAGCCGGATTGACCGCGCCGCTCGAGCAGAAAAAGCTGCCGTCGACGACATAAAGATTATCCACATCGTGCGCTTTGCATTTGGCGTCCAGCGCGCTGGTTCTTGGATCGTTGCCGAAGCGCACCGTTCCTACCTGATGCGCCACACCTGCCAGCGGAATGCGCTGACCGACGTAAAGGTTACGGCCGAACAGTCCCTGATGGCATTCGCGGCCATGGATCTTGCACGCGGTTTGCTGTTGCATGAGTTCCTTCAGCTTGACGATGAGCCGCTTGTGACCTTCTTCGTTGTTAGGTTTATAACTGAGAACAATACCGCCGGAGGAATCGACGGTGACCCGATTGTCAGGATCGGGCAGATCCTCCGACGTGAGCCAAAAGTCGAGCGAATGGCGCGCCATCATGTCAAGAGTCCAGCCGGGCGTGAGCGCAGGCGCTCCCCCTTTCAGCGTCTCGCCGTCGAGCTTGCCGACAAACGAAATATGGCCCATCGGATAATTCCAGCCCGCCATGCCGAAATAGAAATCATTTACCGAAAGTGATTTTTGAAAAATCGTCGGGTTGGGACATTTCGATAGAGCCATCAGGACCGAATTGACGTGCCCCATGTAATGACGGCCGACGACGTCGGAACCATTGGCCAGCCCGTTGGGATGCCGCTCATTGGCGGAACGGAGTAGCAAAGCCGCCGAGTTGATCGCGCCGCAAGACGAGACCACGATATCTGCCGAAATTTCTTCGCGAACGCCGTTTCTCTTGATCATCACCTTGCTGATCTCGCGGCCGGACGGGCTGGTTTGGAGCCGTTCGACGTAAGCGTCGGTTCTGAGGGTCACGTTGGCATGTTGGAGCGCCGGATCGACGGCGCAGACCTGCGCGTCGGATTTGGCGTCAACCAGGCAAGGAAATCCATCACAGCTGTTGCAGCGGATGCAGCGGCTCGCATGCGAATCCTTTTCGTCGAGCATCACGCCAAGTGGCGTGTGAAACGGGCGCAGGCCGAGCTGCGCGAAATCATCGGATAATTGTTGAATGCGCGATTCATGGCTGACCGCCGGATGCGGATAAGGCGCGCTCGCCGGCGGCTCGGCCGGATCTTCGCCGCGGTTGCCGTGCACGTGATAAAGCTGTTCCGCCTCGGTGTAGTAGGGCTCCATGTCATCGTAAGCAATGGGCCATGCCGGAGAGAGGCCGCCGTAATGGCGAATTTCACCAAAATCTTCTTTGCGCAGACGGAACAGCGCCGCGCCGTAGAATTTGGTATTGCCGCCGACGTAATAGTTGGTGTGCGGATGAAGTTCGTGGCCGTCTTTGTCATGCCACATCTCTTTGGTCTGATATTTTCCTTCGAGGTTGACGGCGCGAGGATTCCAGTTGTCTTTCTCGCGCGGCACATACCCGCCCCGTTCCAGGAGCAGGATGCGCTTGCCGGTGGGCGCGAGTTTATGCGCCAGAGTGCCGCCGCCTGCGCCAGTGCCGATAATGACAACATCGTAATGGTCCTGGCTGGACATGTTCCTATTCCTTTCTCACGCAGCGGATTGTTGTTTAACCGCACCGCCGCGGCAAACCGTCGCGTCGTTGGTTTTGAGCTGTACGAGATCCTTGGAAAAAAACAGATCAAGAGACCAGCCCAGAGCCACTCGCACTTTCTTCTCCAGGCGCGGCAGCTTGCACAGGTAGATAGTTCGCCACATCCACCACGCGATGTAGCCGGAGAAGTTGACACCCAAGATGTGCGCCACTCCGGTTCGCCTGCCGATGGCGGCGAGTTGGCCGATGGTGGAGAAAACGAATGGTTTTTTCGCCGCCCCGCGAACCGCGGCGATGACATTGTGTGCGACAACTTTTCCCTGGCGTAAGGCGTGCTGCGCTGTCGGCGGATAAAGCTTGCCGGACTGGCGATCGCGAATTGCGGCGCAGTCGCCCAGCGCCCAGACGCCCCGCCGGCCGGGAATTTCAAGATTCTCGTCGACGATCAATTTGCCCTTCTCCTTTGAGCAGGCAAGCGCCGCCAGCAAAGGATTCGGCGCGGTGCCCGCCGTCCAGATGAGAGTTCGCGTGTTGATAGACGTGCCGTCGCTCAGCGTTACGGCGCGCTCCGACATGGAAGTCACAGCGGTTTGGAGCCGTATCTCAACTCCACGCCGGGAAAGCTTCTCCGCAGCATAAACACCCAAGCTGACGTCGAGCTCCGGCAAGACCGCAGGTCCGTGTTCAATCAGCACGACGCGAATCATTTCTTCCTTGAGGTTGCGGTAATACTTCACGGCTTCGCGTAAGAAATCATTTACTCCCGCAACCGTCTCGACACCGGCAAAACCGCCGCCGGCTACAACGATGGTCATCAACCAATCTCGCATCGCCGGACAACATTCAAAATCGGCTTCGTCCAACTGCTCGATAAGCCGGCTGCGTAAGCTCACTGCATCGTTGAGTGACTTCATGGTCAGCGCGTGCTCTTTAACTCCAGGGAGACTGAAGAAATTGCTGACCGAGCCCAGCGCGATCACCAGTTGATCGTACGCCAACTCATGCGGATGTTGGCCCTCTCCATGCGAGACTTTGACTTTCTTGGAGTCGAGGTCGATCGCTTCGACATTGCCGACAAAGATCCGGGCTCGCTTCAAAAGCTTGCGGATCGGATTCAGGATGTCGGCAGGGTCGAGGTCGCTGGCGGCTACTTCATGCAACATCGGAGTAAAGAGAAAGAAATTTTCGCGGTTCACCAGCGTTATCTCGACATCCGGATCCGCGCCGAGCTTTTTTTCCAGTTCTCGGGCGGTGTAGAGACCGCCGAAGCCGCCGCCGAGGATCACAATCTTTTTTCTGTCCCTGAACATCTCAAATCCTTTCGTACTTTCTCGGAACCGGCTGCTCCCCAGCAGGAAAAGCAGCCGAGAAGAAGGAATAGCGGTCCTCTAGCTGCTCTGTGAACCAAGAGTAGCGGCGCCAAAATTAACCCCGAAACGCGCGCACCAGATGCTCACCGACTTGTACTTGTTGAGATCGGCGTCCGCAGGCACTTCATAGTTTTGGTCGCCCTTATTGCCTTTGAGTGAACCCAAATCGATGAAGCCGGCTTGCCTGACAGTCGCATTGTCTTTGGCCACTTCGGCGGCGACCAGATAGACATGGACATCCGGACCATTGGAAGTTTCAAAATCGCTCAGCCGCAGTATGCGCTTGCCGTCCGCCAATCGATGAACCGTCGCTTCGCCTTTGGTCTCGTGCGCAAGCCCGCGAAAATCGCCCTTCGCCAAAACCATGGCCTCTGTTTCTTTGGCCATCGATACTGAGCCTGCCTGAGCAACCGGCAGCTCCTCGTTCACGGTTTTGTTGATGAAGAGCAACTCGGGCCGGAACGCGTACCAAGCGATTGCCAGCGCGACGCTAGCGACCCCGATAATAAGATTACGTTTACTCATGACTAATCCTCCGTTAATTTTGTTTATGACTATGACTGGGGAAATTCTGTGGGTTAGATGTCGGGAAGGAGTGAAACGATGCAGACTTCGCAAACTCTGGATCGTGTTTAGAACGGGATACTCTCGCTCGGTGAGAAACAGCTTGGCTGCTGAAGTTCAACCTCTTGAGCGGTGATGCAAAAGGATCAGGCCGAGTATCCTTACCGAAGGCCCTCGACCGCAAGTTTCGAACGCCGGCCAAGAATGGAGATGGGGCACAACGATGTGACTACCACTATGGTTTACACGCACGTGTTAAATCGAGGTTGGAAGGGAGTTCGGAGTCCTGCAGACGCATTCTGAGCAATGGCGGTCTGTGCAGGTATATTCGTAATACACGACCTGGAATATTGATGGTTACTAGAAGACAGTTGATAAAGCGTGATTGAAAGACTAAATTTTGCTGCGCTATATTTTTGGAGTCGGTAATATACTGGTCAGTATACTCAACGGTTATGCCCTCGGTTTTAGCTTCCAGTGAGGGATCGAGAGCGGCTCCGAAACGGGGTAAAAGAGGCTCCTCTTAAATGAACTGGTTATATGAAGAGCCAAGACATGCTGCGCAGCGGCAGATAGCGGGCGCGATCACGGCGGCGCTGCTAGCGGCTGCGGTAGTCGACGCCTCCGGCGAGCTGGAGATGAACGTTCAAGCTATCAGGCGTTCGTTCTACCGCGGCGGCCGCGTTTAAAAGCGAGATGCAGCGGGCGCGCGTCAAGGTGCGCGAGTGGTGGGGTGCCACCTTTGAGGGCTCGATCTCTATCGAGACGAACATCGAGCGAGTGCTGTCGATGGCGCTAATTCCCGCTTGGCGTGGCGAGCGCGGCCAGATGATCTTCGGCGCGAAGCGTGTGAACGCGGGCGAGGCTGCGACCGTGCACGAAATGATCCATGTTTATGCGCCCACTGCGAACCGGTTTCTCGCGGAAGGCCTCGCCGCGTATGGTCACGATCTCTTAGGCGGTCCACCCGCCTACCCAAATTTCGGGAAAAGTTTCGACGACATCGCGGGCCGCACCGCGAACCAAGAGCTTGCGATAGCGCTTGAGCGTACACCTACGCCGAACGCTTTGGAAACCGTAAGCAAGGAAGGCGAAGCAATTGCGTGCTCATTCGTCAAGTTCCTGATTGAGCGGCATGGGATGGACAAGTTCCGCGCACTATATGCACTCACACCACTCGCTCCGATGCAGCGCGATCCAGGTGAGCCTGCGCGCTGGCAGCAGATCTACGGCCAGAGCTTCGAGTCGATCGTGGACGCTTGGCTCACTATGCTGCCAAGAAGGTAGCAGAGAGAAGGGGCACATTCTGAATTTTTAGGCCTAACTCTCTGCTTCAGACCAACGCGAGAATACGCGCGGCAGAGCATAACGTTAGGCCTACACATAGGTAAAGTGATATAGCCGCCGTGGATGAATGTTCGCTTCTATATCGACCCTGAAACGGAAACCCCTCATATTC
>JAICEJ010000342.1 GCA_025924215.1 Candidatus Binatia bacterium | reverse complement strand
CTTCTCGAGCAGATCTCGTAGAGTTCGGTCCCTCGTTTAGCCTAATCCGGAGAGTCCGTAGCGAGGAGGAATTAATCTACAGGCCGCAGCGATTCTTGACCTATCTCGCCTGCATTGCGCTTGAGCAGCGTCTTCATTCTGGAATGAACGAGCAGGAGATTCTTGGGGTCATCTATGATGCCTACCTAAAACACGGCGGCGACCCAGGCATCCACTTCATAGCCAGCACCCGTATGGACGTGCCCGCCCGGTCGCAACCGAAAGAGTCTTGGAGACTGGCAGCATGGTTATTGACTGTGAGCTACTGGGGCTATTCGACTCAAATTCACCGTCCCTTTGCCGGGGGTGCGAGCGCTCGGTGCTCTATCGTAAACTCTTTGATGTCGCTCTAGAGTTTTAGGAAAATGTCAAAAGTATTTGCCGGCCCGATATTACGGCGAGGAACTCATCGCCGAGATCTGCGCCTTTGGGGTTGGCTTCACCTAGAAATCGCTACGAAAGCGGCTTCAGCCGCGGCGGGTTACCCCTCTACATGACCTCGGCGCGGGATTCTCGTCGAAATGACTTTCAAAGAGACGTCTTAGTTAAACTTATTAGTTCTTTAGCTTGACATGCCAGGTGACGATCCTTAGATTTAATGATGCCCGCGACGCGGTCAAATAGCTACCAGACCAACGCCGTACTCAATAACCGAAAGTTCCAGTGATCCTGCGATTCTCATAAGAGGAGACCATGGCTTGTGGCCGTGTCTCAGTTATGAGAATTTTTTTAGAAACGTCGGCGAAACAATTGAGAAGGCAAATGGCACCGAATTCGCTTCGAATTTTTGGGTTAAACAGACGCGAGACGCCCGGGCTGAGAAGTGACGGCCCTTATCGTCTAACGATTTGAGGAGAAACCATGCGGACAGATAGACCCAACGATGAATTGTTGGAAATCGAAAAAGATGAATCAGACGAGCTAGACGCGGATGAACCCGAGTTGGAGCTCAGTTCCGATAGTGCGACAGAGGAGGAACAGGGCGGAGAAGCCGAAGCGCAGCCTGAAGAAAAGGGACTGACAGTCGACCCAATTACAACCTACTTACATGAAATCGGATCAATTCCGCTACTTAGCCGAGAACGAGAAGTCGAGCTCGCCAAGAAAATGGATTTGGGCAAAAACGCGATCATAGAAGCCCTCTTTAATGCTCCCATGTGCCTGCACTACACTATCAGTCTTGGCGATGCCGTGGACAGTGGCGAACTCGATATCCGAGAAGTTTTAGAAAAATCGGACGCGGAGGAAGACGAAAACCGGATAAGCTTCGATGCCAAACCTTTTCTGAGAGCCATAAGCAAACTAAAGCGTCTCCGGCACGAGCAAGATAAGGTTCGCCGGCAGCTGAATCAAAAGCGCGTATCGGAACAGCGCCGGAATGCTTTGAATAAAACCCATGCAAATTTGGTCAACAGAATCGTCGGCCTGCTGCGCGAGGTTGGACTTTCCTCTTCCCGTCTCGAATCCATGGTGCAGAAACTAAAACAATCGTCCAAGAGTATCACTGAACTCGAGGAACGCGCACATGCGGCTACCAGGTCCAGACGGACCGGGATCGTAGCTCAAATTGAGCAGATTGAAGCCGGTGTCGGCCTTCGCGCGGGCGAAATACACGCCCTTGCTTCCCGAATTACGGAAACCGAGAGCTTGGTAAATGTAGCCAAAACCGAATTCACGGAAGCTAACCTCCGATTAGTTGTCAGCATCGCGAAGAAGTACACAAACCGAGGCCTGAGCCTTCTGGATTTGATTCAGGAGGGTAACCTTGGGCTGATGAGAGCGGTTGAGAAATTTGATTACCGCTTAGGATACCGATTCTCTACTTATGCAAGTTGGTGGATCCGACAAGGGATCACACGCGGTTTGATCGATACCGGACGGATGATTCGCATTCCGGTCCACCGAGTTGAACTCAGGAACAAGGTTATTCAGACGGCTCATCATTTACAACGGACCCTCGGCCGGGAGCCTAAGCCGGAGGAACTGGCAAAAGAGATGGACATGTCTGTTCCAGAAATGCTTAGAGTCATGCAGACACAGGGAGAACCTGTCTCACTGCAGACACCGGTCTGGGAAGACGGCGATCAGCTCGCCGACTTCGTCGAGGACCGTATCAATCCTCAACCCGACAAAGAAGCAATGGAAGGAGTCCTGCGAACCGATGTCAGAAAAGCCCTGGCGGTTTTGACACCTCGGCAGGAAACCGTCTTGAGGATGCGCTTCGGTATAGAGGAAGAAAGAGATTATACATTAGAGGAACTCGGGGAGATCTTTGCAGTTACCCGAGAGCGTATCCGGCAGATCGAGCAGAAATCACTTCAGATTCTGCGCAATCCTAATCGGCGGAAACCAATACCGTCGACCAGCGACGCGGCGTGACGCTCGCAGCATCTGGGTCAGACCTACAGTGACATGCAGCGCAGCCTCTGCCTCCTACGAGCGGAAGCTGCGCTGCTTTTTGACCTCGGCCGGTTATTTTGAATTGGTGGAGGCCCGGGGGGACTATACTTCGAGTGTAAGTGATCAATTGGATCACTTTGACTCCCGCAAAATATGTCATTGCCCCCAAAGTTGCCCACCATCGATTTAGCTTTAGCCGGACACTTCAAGACTATGCTTTGCATTGGAACTCACACCATTCAATCGTCGGGCGACTGCACAGAAAGCAAAGTGGAATCTGCTAACGCCTGCTGCATCCAATTAATGGGAGCTCTTGCTCGGGAATCTTGATGACAGGTCCGACAGCGACCACAACTGGCCACGGACTGGCTGGTCGCGCTGCATCGATGATCAAAGAAGGCAAAAGCGTCGGGTGCAGAAGACAAACGCTCGACGGCGCGCGGAACTTTCAGCGCAAGGCGCAGTTCTATCTCGACTTCCTCGAAGCGGAGAACTCGACGGGCTTTCACACGCCGCAGGAGGCTGCGAGCATTCTCGGCGAGTCGATCGACGCCTCGCGCAAAGGGACTCGCCGCGCAGAAGGTCAAGTAGAAAGGTTGATGACAGTCCAGCTCCGGCGTGCGCTACCGCCGATTGGATCTAAATGACAGGCGGAGAATTACTGGGGCTTACGAGGATACTCAGACGGAGGGCGATTGCAAGTCTCTTCTTTTTTGGTCTACCCGCACGACGCAACGCCATTTAGCTCGCGTCTGCAGCTGTCGCCGAAGGAGGATCCACAATCGGTCGTGTGCATAAGCCTTAGTTCCGGGTCGGCAGCCAGCAACTCTTTGCCATCCGATTCATTGTTCCCAGCCGCACGCCGCGACCATAGAACTCTTCCGGGCTTTTTCAAATCTCTGCGAAGAGGACGATTACTGACCGAGCTTCCGCCCGTACAGCGGATGCATATACCGGTAGAGCAGCTTCCCAGTGGACGATATCTTGCGGCGCGCAAAGCGCAGTGTTGATCCAGCGGCGCCATGCGCCTTCTGGAGGGTCGACGTGCGGCAGCTCGAAGTCGAGAGCTTTCCAGTAGGCGTTCACGATCAGGTGAATCCTTAATCTCTCGTCGCGCATTTCCACTGTGAGCGCGATACTGTGCGAAAATGTGGTCCAGTCGGGCTGGCCAACTTTGACTCCATGCCACGTCAAGCTGGCCGTGCGGAGGAGCCGGTTGAGGCTTATGCGCTGGCGTTCAATCGTCGTACTTCGCAAACGGCGCCGCGCGTTGAGCAGTGTGACGAACCGGTGAACATCTGCATGCTTCGCTACCAGTCCCCAATCGAACCAGCTGGTTTCATTGTCCTGACAATAGGCATTGTTGTTTCCGAACTGCGTCCGCCGCACCTCATCGCCCATCAGGATCATCGGTATCCCCGCAGCCAGCATCGTTACGGTTAAAAAGTTTTTTACCTGGCGGTTTCTGGTTTCTTCGACGGCGCAGTCATCGCTCGGACCTTCCACACCGCAATTCCAGCTTCGGTTATTGTCACTGCCGTCGCGGTTGCCTTCCCCGTTCGCCTCGTTGTGTTTGCGATTGTACGAGACGAGATCGTTCAGCGTAAATCCGTCGTGGCACGTAACGTAATTGACGCTTTGCTCAACCTCGCGTTCCTCATGGCCGTAAATCGCGGGACTGCCCAGCAACCGGTCAGCAAAGCATCCCACGAAACCCTCGTCGCCATGCAAGAAACTCCGCACGTCGTCTCGGAATCGTCCGTTCCACTCTTTCCAACTGTCACCCAGAAAGCTGCCGACCTGGTAGAGCCCCGCCGCATCCCAGGCCTCCGCGATGATCTTGGTACCGGCCAGGGCCGGATCCGATTCGATGTCCCACAGCACGGGCGGGTTTTTTATCGGCTGGCCAGCCTCGTCGCGCTGGAGGATGGCAGCGAGATCAAAGCGGAATCCGTCCACGTGCATCTGTTCTACCCAATAGCGGAGGCTGTCGATGATCATCCGGCGCACGATTGGATGATTCGCGTTGAGCGTATTGCCCGTTCCGCTGTAATCGGCATAGCGCGAAGAATCGCGCTCGAGAATATAGTACGTGCTGTTATCCAGGCCCCGGAAACTCAGCGTAGGCCCAGCATGGTCTCCTTCCGCCGTATGGTTGAACACCACGTCGAGAATGACCTCGATCCCGGCGCGATGCAGTGCTTTGACCATGTCGCGGAATTCATCCAGTGGGCCGAGCAGGTCCCGTCGTGAGCTGTATGCCTGATGCACGGCGAAGAACGAGACCGGCGCGTAACCCCAATAATTGATCAGCCCGGGCGGAGCATCCTGAGGATCGAACTGAAAGACCGGCATCAGTTCGACTGCAGTCACGCCGAGTTCCTGCAGATATGGAATTTTCTCGATTAGACCCGCGTACGTGCCCTGCTTGTGTTTGCCGACACCGGAGCTGCGATGACGCGTAAAACCGCGCACGTGCATCTCGTATATGATCGTCCGGGAGGAGGAGCGTTGGAGCGGCGTGTCACCTTCCCAATCGTAGGCGGATGGATCCACTACCACGCTTTTCATAGCGCTTGCAGTGTTGTCGCCTTCGATTCGTGCAGCCTCCCGGCTGTAGGTTTGCGGCACGGCGACCGCAAGCCCGTAAGGATCGAGGAGAATTTTTAACGGGTTAAAACGCATTCCGTTCGCCGGATCGAAAGCTCCGGAAACGCGATAACCGTAGATCTGCCCTGCCTTTACACCCGGGACAAACACGTGCCAGTAGTGATATGTGCGGTTCGTCGCCGGGTCGATGGGGACGATGCTCGAGGGGCGAGCGTCGTCGGCGCGATCGAACAAGAGCAGCTCGACTCCGGTTGCATGCTTCGAGTAGACGCTGAAGTTCGCTCCTTCCCGAGAAACGGTGGCACCTAAGGGAGAACTCCGCCCTCTTGTGTTTGCTTCTAGCATCGATGCAATGCGTGATCGAATGTCCTCCCTGCTGAGTTTCTTATGCGCTTCCAGGGCAACGTCAAGTTCCCCCCCCCCCGGGGGGAGGGATGCGATCGAATCATTTCGGTACGGCTCGGGCGAACCGAAACTCCCGCGGCAATTAGTACTTTTGCTTAGGTGTTCGACGCCTCGTAAATGCTCTGAATGGAGCGATCGAGCTGCGCGTCGAATTCGGCATCCGATTGCCGCGCCGAAAGTCCTTCGACCAGAG
>JAICEJ010000341.1 GCA_025924215.1 Candidatus Binatia bacterium | reverse complement strand
TTACTCAACAACTGAGAAGCATCACGCCTGCTACATTGGTGGGCCGAGGCAAAGTCGATCAGATTCACGCCAAGGTAGACGAACTTCATCCCGACCTAGTCATCTTTGATGAAGATTTAACTGCGGCTCAGCAGCGTAATCTGGAATCGGCTTTTGAAGTTCGGGTCATCGATCGCAGTCAACTGATACTTGATATTTTTGCCCAAAGAGCCCGAAGCAATGAAGGTAAACTTCAGGTTGAGCTGGCTCAACTGGAATATCTCTTGCCGCGCCTCACGCGCCAGTGGACACACCTTTCGCGGCTTGGCGGCGGTATCGGGACGCGAGGACCGGGTGAAACCCAGCTTGAAGTGGACCGCCGGCGCATTCGCGAAAAAATAGGTCACTTGAAACGTCGACTAAAAACCGTTGAGCGCACCCGTTCTTTGCAGCGCAAAGAGCGTGACAATGTGCCGTTTGCCACTATCGCGCTTGTTGGTTACACAAATGCCGGCAAATCGACCTTGATGAATGCCCTCACTCGTGCCGGGGTCCTGGTCGAGGATAAACTCTTCGCGACTTTGGATCCTACGATTCGGTCATTGCGCCTGCCCAACGGAGACAAGGTGATGATCGCCGACACCGTTGGCTTTATTAATAAAATTCCGCATTCGTTGATCGAAGCTTTCAAGAGCACATTGGAAGAGGTTATGAGCGCCGATTTGCTGTTGCACCTGGTCGATATGAGCAGTCCGCTGGTTGACGAGCAGATTCAAGTTATCGAAGAAGTGCTTGGGGAAATTGGCGCCGGCGATATTCCGACAATCATCGTTCCGAACAAAATCGACTTGCTGCCCGAGCCACCACAGCACCTGTTCAGAAGTCGGGGCAGCGAAGAGGTGTGTCCGATTTCTGCCGTCACCGGCGAGGGAGTGGAGGCGCTTCTCAATGATATCGGCACGTATCTAGATCGAGGCAAGGAAAAGATTCACCTGTCGCTTGCAACTTCCCAAGGAGCTTTGTTGTCGCTGCTGCGGGAGCGAGGTCGAGTCGAGAATGAGATTTATGACGATGATCGGGTTCATATCACCGCGATGGTAACACCGAAGCTCGCTGGGCAAATGCGAAAACTGGCGCGCAACAACGCTAAGAGCGATGGAGATCGTTAGGCCAGGATGCTAAATCTGCCTAACTTTCTGACTCTAATTCGAATTCTAAGCATCCCTTTTTTTCTGGTCTATCTTTCCTATCATCGGTACCTGGAAGCGCTGATCATTTTTATCATCGGCGGCATCACCGACTTCCTCGACGGCCTCGCGGCAAGGTTGATGAAGCAGCAGACTCCTTTAGGAGCGTATCTCGATCCCATCGCGGACAAGCTGCTGGTGATAACCTCTTTCATCGTGCTCGGTTTAATCGGCGGGGTTCCCATGTGGCTGGCGATCATTGTGGTAAGCCGAGACGTTTTGATCATCACTGGTTATGGCATCATTGTTTTTCTGACCGATGAACGCCCTGAAGTGAAGCCGAGTCTGGTCGGTAAATTCAGTACTTTATTGCAACTCTTCACTTTAGGTGTCGCTTTGGCTCTGCTGCATAATCCGATGCTGATGGTTCCCTGGATGCGCGATATTTTTATCGGCTCTACAGCGGTTCTGACGGTTGTCTCGGGCGTGCAGTACATCTATCGAGGCTTTCTCTGGTTGCAAAATAAAGCCCCATCCATCAGTCGAATTAGTTGACATACCGCAATGGAATTGATAATAAAATCAGGTTCTTGCACTTCATTTAAATTTCAGAGAACCGTGTGTGACGCCGGTTGGACAAACGTACTTTATGTCAATGATTGCCCTTCGCAGATCATCTTGCCAAGCTTTACAGGCACGTAGCTCAGTGGGAGAGCGCTTCCTTGACACGGAAGAGGTCGGCAGTTCAATCCTGCCCGTGCCTACCATACTCACTTAACATCGGAATGGACAGTGTTCGCGTAACATTAAGCGACGGCAAATCCGTGGAGATTCGCCGTGGTTCTCGAATTTACGAGCTGGCATCGTTGCTGAGCGTCGATGGTGGCATCATAGCCGCGAAACTCAACGGTTCTCCTGTGGACCTGAGTCGAGCTCTCAATGAGGATTGCTCGGTCGAATGGGTTAGCATTGATAGCCCCGAGGGCCTCGATGTGTTGCGGCATTCAACCGCACATCTGATGGCGCAGGCCGTGCAGAGCCTATTTCCGGGGACTCAGGTCACCATTGGGCCCACGATCCGAGATGGGTTTTATTACGATTTCAAGCGAGAAACACCCTTTACGCCGGAAGAAATCGCGAAAATCGAACAGCGCATGGAAGAATTGGCCAGAGCGAACCTAAAGGTAACTCGCGAGGAAATGCCGAAGGCACAAGCTATCGAGATGTTTCGGCGCATGGGGGAAGACTACAAAGTCTCCATCATCGAAGGCATCACGGAGGATCCGGTTTCGCTTTATCGCCAGGGTGATTGGATCGATTTATGTCGTGGGCCGCACGTGCCTTCCACTGGAAAGCTAAAGGCATTTAAGATCACTGGCGTTGCCGGAGCCTATTGGCGCGGCGATGAAAAGAACGAGATGTTACAGCGGATCTATGGAACTTCGTGGCCCACAAAGCCGGCACTCAAAGAATACCTGCGGCTTGTTGAAGAGGCGAAAAAACGCGATCACCGAAAACTCGGCCAAGAGCTCGGTCTTTTCATGATTTCAGACGCCATTGGACCGGGACTTCCTATATGGCTGCCGAAAGGAGCGCTGCTGCGGTCAATTCTGGAGCGTTATATCGTCGATATCGAGCGGAGTCTTGGATATCAGCACGTTAATACGCCACAACTCGCGCGTGTTGATCTCTATAAGAGATCAGGCCATTGGGATCACTTCAAAGACAACATGTATCCGCCCATGGAATTCGAGAATAAAGAAGAGCTGGTTCTGCGGCCAATGAATTGTCCGCACCACATTATTATCTACAAGCATGAGCTGCACAGCTATCGCAATTTGCCAATCAGGCTTGCCGAACTGGGCACCATGTATCGCTATGAACGCTCAGGCGCTCTTTCCGGCTTGTCGCGAGTGAGAGCGATGACATTGAATGACGCTCACATCTTTTGCCTTCCTCAACAGATTCAAGCGGAAGCCGTGAGTGTTATACGACTCATCCAACGCGTGTATCGCGATTTCGGGTTCAAGGAATATTGGTACCGGCTGTCTCTTCGTAATCCCAAGGATAAGATCAACTTCGTCGATAACGATGCCATGTGGGATACGGCGGAAGAGTATTTACGGAAGGCATTGGCTGAGGTCGGCGTTCCTTACGAGGAAGCTCCCGGCGAGGCGGCGTATTACGGTCCTAAAATCGACGTGCAATTAAACGACGTGCTCGGGCACAGCGAAACTCTCTCTACGGTGCAACTCGATTTCTATCTTCCAGAACGTTTCGAGCTCGAATACGTCGATAAAGACGGGCAATACAGACGTCCGGTCATGATTCACCGGGGCGTTATCAGCACGATGGAACGTATGACGGCTTTTCTGATCGAACACCACGCCGGCAATTTTCCCTTATGGTTGGCTCCAGTGCAGCTCAAGATCGTCACGGTCACAGAGCAGCAGCTCGATTACGCGCGCGAAGTTTTTACGGAATTGAAAGATGCAGGCTGGCGCGTCGAGTTGGATGAGCGCAACGAAAAACTTGGCTATAAGATCCGCGAAGCCCAGCTGGCCAAAATTCCCTATGCGATTGTCATCGGCGATAGCGAGGTCCAAGCCCAAACCGTAGCGCCGCGGCGCAGAGGCGGAGAAAATCTAGGGCCGATGCCTTTGAATGAATTGTTTGAGAGACTAAAATCTGAAGTTGCACAGGAAAGGGGAGAGGCATAAGAATATGAGCGGCTTTTACATTACGGAGGTGTCTTATCGCTAGAGACGCGAGAATCAATCATCAAATCCGGGCCCGTGAGGTTCGTGTCATCGGAGCGCAAGGGGAACAACTTGGCATTCTGCCGCTGCACGAGGCCTTAAGGCAAGTCGATGCCCTAGGCTTAGATCTGGTCGAAGTCGCGCCAGAAGCTCAACCGCCGGTCTGCCGTATGATGGACTACGGAAAATTCCGGTACCAGCAAAGAAAGAAGACCCATGGACCGAAGAAGCACACCGTGGTTGAAATTAAAGAGGTAAAGATGGGCTCGCGCACGGATGCCCATGATGTGGAACACAAGGTGCGCAACATCCGGCAGTTTATCGAGAAGGGTCAACGAGTCAAAGTGTCGGTCTTTTTTCGGGGCCGCGAGATTACGCATCCGGAGCTGGGTCGGCAGGCGTTGCGCAAAGTAGTCGAGCAGATACAAGACATTGCCAAAGTGGATATTGAGCCGCGCTTGGAAGGCCGGAACATGGCGATGCTGCTCACGCCTAAGTAAATATCCTAACTAAACTGAAGAGGAGATTGATGTGCCCAAAATCAAGACTAACAGGGCCGCGGCCAAGAGATTTCGAGTTACGGCCAGCGGAAAGATCAAACGCAATAAAGGTTTCAAGAGACACTTGCTTTCTTCAAAGGGCAAGAAACGCAAGCGGCAACTGCGCAGCGCCACGATGGTTTCGGCAGCTGAACAGAGAAACATCCGGGAGTTGATCCCGTACAAATAAGTAGTCTTCATTCCACAACAGTAGAAGGGAGCAAGCAATTGCCACGAGCTAAAGGCGGGAGTAAAACCCGGCAGAGAAGAAAAAAGGTCATGAAAATGGCCAAGGGTTATGTTGGGGGGCGGGGCCGACTATACCGGTCTGCGCGCGAAACAGTCGAGAGAGCTTTAGCATTCGCGTATCGAGATCGTCGGGTAAAGAAAAGGACTTTTCGCGGTCTGTGGATTACCCGCATCGGAGCGGCTGCAAAACTTAATGGGCTTTCATACAGTCAGTTGATCAAAGGTTTGAAACAGGCGAGAGTCGAGATCGACAGAAAAGTCCTGGCCGAAATCGCGGTGGCCGATATGGACGGATTTAGTCAGCTGGCCCAGCGAGCCAAATCTAGCCTCGATGCCTAACGCCGATTCTTTCTAGATGATCGATTCTTTAGAATCTCTTCGTAAAGAGATGCTGGCGCGCATAGAGCAGTCCGGCAGTGAAGCGGAGATTGAACAGATCCGGGTTGAGGCTCTAGGGCGCAAGGGAAGACTCACTCTTCTTTTGCGGGGGCTTAAGGATCTTGCATCGGATGAAAGGCCACGGGCCGGCGAGCAGCTGAACGCATTGAGGCAATTACTTGAAACCCGACTTCAGGATAGGCTTCAGATCGTCAAGGCGCGGCAGAAAGAAAAAGCACTACGGGAAGAATTTATTGATGTCACGCTTCCGGGAAACCGCTGGGAATCGGGCCACATCCATCCCCTGACGCTTGTAATCGATGAAATCATCGACATCTTTCGGGGAATGGCATTTGAGATTGCCCGTGGTCCTGATATCGAAGACGACTATCACAATTTCGAAGCTCTGAATATTCCCAAAGATCATCCTGCGCGAGATATGCAGGATACTTTTTTTGTTTCTGAAGGACGTTTGCTAAGGACCCACACCTCACCGGTGCAGATTCGCACCATGGAGAACCGGAAGCCACCGTTGCAGGTGATCGTCCCGGGGGCGGTTTATCGC
>JAICEJ010000340.1 GCA_025924215.1 Candidatus Binatia bacterium | reverse complement strand
CCTTGATCCAGGCTCTGATTGCCGGGCAAGTAAATGTTGCAATCGTCGATCCGACGCCGGCGATCAATGCGGTGGAACGCGGGGCGTCGTTAAAAATCATCGGCGGCACCGTGCCGATCGCCGCTTACACCCTGGTTGGCTGTCCCAAATACAAATCCATCAAGGAGCTCAAAGGAACTAGTATCGGGGTCGTGAGCCTGGTGTCGGGCAGCACAATATTTCTGCGCGAGATGCTCAAGAAGGAAGGCCTCGAGATCAACAAGGATTACTCGATTATTCAGGGCGGCCCAACCACCCAGCGCCTGGCCAGCTTGAAGGGATGCAATACCTCGGCGACAATGGTTCTTGGCGGCGATTTGCCGCGAGCTCGCGAGCTTGGCTTCAGCGAAATCGCGCGCCTGCATGATTACATTCCCAATCTGCAGTTTCATAGCCTGATTGTCGATAGCAAATGGGCCGAAGCCAACAGCCAGCTCACCGTGCGTTATCTCAAAGCCATGGTTCGAGCGATGCAGTGGTCGCATGCCAATAAAGAAGAGGCGGCAAAACTCGTAACACAGCGCACCGGGATACCTCTCAAGTACACGCGCGAAAACGTCGATGAATATCTCTCACAGGGAATTATTAGCCGGGACGGTTCGGTCAATCGAGAAGGGTTTCAGCGCTTGATCGATCTCATGGGCGAGCGCCTCTTCAAGCAACGTCCTTATCCTGGACCGGAAAAGTATCTCGATATGAGTTATTTGCGTCGCGCCCACCAGGAGCTGGGGCTAACCACGGAACGGTGATACAAGATCTGAACGAAGCCGGGAGCGATGCTTTATCTTTCTTTAGCTTTGTACAACCCATCAATGTAGCCGCTTTGATCGAGTTCTTTGATGAAGCGCGCATCGACAAAGTCGTCGGGCCTGGCGCTCTTCGCTTTCGGATTTTCTTCCGCTAACAAGTCCAAAGCCATTTGCAATCCCGGCATCGACGGATATTGCTTACGCGAGAACTTATTGTCCGGAATGGCGCCGTCATAGGTTTTGCCTAGGATGTCGCGATCTTTTATTGATCGTAAATATTTGGCCAGTACTTTGATGCCGGTTTCGCGATCCGTCTTTATTAAATGAATCGCTTCGACGTGCGACTTGACATAACGGCGCACCGTTTCCGCATTGTCGCGAACGAAACTACGGGTGGTCGCCACTCCGACATGGACGAATGGCAGGCCCAGATCAGCGACGTCGGCAAGCAAATTGAATCCTTCAGCTTGCGCGGCAAAGTTCTGTGGCGGGCTAAAGAGCGTCGCCTGGATTTTGCCGGTGCGCAGGCTAGCGATCCTTTCGGGCGTGCCGCCGACCACGATCAAGGAGACGTCTTTGGGCGCCACCCCCATTTTCTGCAAGGCAAAGCGGGTGGCAGTGGGATTGGCACCTCTAAACGCCGAAAGACCAACGGTGGCGCCTTTGAGTTGCAGCGCGCTTTTTATTTCCGGACGGCTCACAAGCGCAAAGTCCAGGGTCGACATTCCGCCGGCAACGTAGACTGTATTCGAGCCGCGGAGCGCACTTTCGACCACCACCGGTCCCGAAGCGAGAACAAACTGAAGCTCGCCGGACAACAAAGCCATCACCCCTACCGACGCGTGAACGCGAACCGCCTGCACCTCGAGCCCATTGCGCGCGAAAATGCCTGTGTCTTTGGCAATCCACAGCGGCAGAACGGCGGCCGAATCAGAGACGTAGGAAGTGGTAATCTTGGTAATCTGAGCAGCCGCTTCAGTGGCCACGAAGCCAAAAATGACAATCGCGACCAGCAGCTTAAAAGTTTTCATCGTGCGGGGTCCCATGAGGCAAGCACGTTATGCGAAACTTGATTCAGGCGTCTCAGGTAATATCGACGTCGAATAGGGGGAGACATGCCAGACGATGAAAAACGCCGCATTTAGCTGCTCCGGCAGGTGCTTGATGATGCGGTTAAATGCCGATAGCCCACCGGGCAGAAGCTCCCATGACGATGATATCGCGATTCGGCAAAAGACTCTCCTTCGAAAGATGCCGATGACTAGCGGCATTTACATTCAGCTAAACAAAAAATACGGCAACTGGCGAGGGTTGCTGTTGTCCTGGGATTTAGGCGAGCGTTTGAGCAGGAGCGGCAGAGACTCCGCTACCGACTAGCTATAGGCCACTCACATCCGTGCTCGATGATCCCGTGTAGCGTCGCCAGCAATTCATTGAGCTTGTACGGTTTCTCGATGAAGTATTCGACCCCGGCCTCATGCATCTTGCTCTTCACGTCGGGGGCCAGGTAACCGCTGGCGACGATAACGCAGACGTCGGGATTTTGCTCTTTCAAATTCTTGAACACTTCCCAACCCGAGAGCTTGGGCAGTCCGAGATCCAGTAAGACTACGCTGATCTCCAGTTTGTGATCGCGGTAGATGTCCACCGCTTCCTGACCATCAGCCGCCAGCAGCACTGACGTATCATCCGTGCAAAGGATTCTTTCGAGCAACCGGCGCATGAAACGTTCGTCTTCCACCACAAGAATAGTGCGGGAGTGGTTATCGCCAGGTTGCATCCCGATCAGTCCTTCAATCACTAGGTGTCATAACCGGTAAATAAATCTGAAAAGACGTTCCCGCACCGGGCTTACTCTTCACCTGGATGAAACCTTTGTGATGCTTGAGAATTCCATATACGACGGCTAGACCCAAACCGGCTCCCCGGCCGGCGCCCTTGGTCGTGAAGAAAGGCTCAAAAATTCGACTCAGGACCTTTTCATCTATCCCCTCGCCGGTATCATTAACGTCAATGCGGACATATTGTTCGGCCGTGACCTCCTCCGAGCTAGGCACGGCACTACGCACGGCGTTAAGATTGACCAGCGAGGTCTTCAGAGTGAGAGTGCCGCCACTAGGCATCGCGTCGCGCGCGTTCAGGCAAAGATTTAACAGAGCTTGAAAGATCTGATTCCGGTCGGCCAAGACCGGCGGGCTCTGCCGGCTTAACTCGAGCTTGATTTCGATCGTTTGCGGAGAGGACTTGCCGAATAACTGCGCCAGCTCCTCGACCACGGCATCAATGTTTACCAGGTCGAACTTAGGCTCTGTTTTGCGCGCCAGTGTTAATAGCTGTTGGACGATGGTCGCGCCACGTTTGGTGCTGTCAAGAATCGCCGAAATACTTTCTGTGACCAGTTCATCGGCGATCTTGGAATCGCGCAAGACCAAGGCGTATCCCTGCACGATATTTAAAATATTGTTGAAGTCGTGGGCGATCCCCGCCGCCAGAGTGCCAACACTTTCCATCTTCTGCGCCTGGCGTAGCTCGCCTTCGAGCCAGAGTCGCTCGGCTTCGGCTTGCCTGCGTCCGGTGATGTCCTCAATGGCCAGCAGTATCGAATTGCCATCGTCACTGTGATTGCTGGAGAGTTTCCGGCCATTTAGAGACATGATCTTGCGGCCGATGCCGGGAAAGTCGTGCTCCACCTCGAAGTTATCGATGAGCGAGTCGCTCTTCACGATATTCTCTAGAACCTCCCGCAGTTTGAGGATGTTCCATTGGCCGCTGCCCAGCTCGTAGATGAGCCGGTGTTCGGTCTCTTCGCGTGCAACTTCAAAGGTCCGGTAAAAAGCCTGATTGGCGCAGATCACTGTGAGATTCGCATCAAGCACAATTAGAGAAATGGGAACTGTCTGGATGATGTTGTCGGTGTAATCACGGGCACGCCGCATCGCTTCTTCCGACTGCTTGAGGCGGGTCACATCCGTGAACGTGAAGACCACGCCGTCGATGACGTTGTTCAGGGTGCGGTAGGGAACGCAGCGCATCATGTACCACGACCCGTTTGCGACCGCGACCTCCTGTTCGTAAGTCGCCAAATGCTCGAGCACGGCGTCGGCCACGTTCGTCAGGTTCACGTCGACAAGCTGATTTGCGATATCCTTGATCGGACGGCCGACATCCAGGCTCAGTAAGTTCATCAGCCGTGTTGCCGAAGCGGTGAAACGGCGGATGCAGAATCCCCGGTCCAAAAATAACGTCGCGACATCCGAGCTGTTTAAAAAATTCGCCAGATCATCATTGGCCTTGCTAAGGTCTTCGAGTTTTTCGTTGAGCTGGTTGTTGACGGTGATTAATTCCTCATTGACCGATTGCAATTCTTCCTTGGAGGTTTCCAGCTCTTCATTGGTGGCCTGTAACTCCTCGTTGGTCGCCAGTACTTCCTCATTGGCGGCGGTGAATTCTTCATGGGTCACCTGATAAGTTTCAATGGCCGCTTGAAGGTCCTGTTTTAACCTATCGTTCTCGGTCTCCAGCTGCGCCGCGATATCGCCATCATGAGGTTTGGATTCCTGACCTGCCACAGGCTCGGATCTAGGCTGCGGCTGCGCCGGCTGGAAGATGACGGCGATCAGGCGCTTGCGCGAGATCGGATCTGTGACCGGCTTGATGGTAATCTTAACTATTTCGGTAGGATCGTTGCGGTTAATCTCGCGAAGCTGCGAAGTGGCGGTTACGTCTTCGCGCTCGGCACGATCGACGGCGAGACGCAGCGAAACGGCATGGTGCTTCTCGATCATGCTAAAAAGATTAAGGGTGGCATCGCCGGTTGGGTGCGCCAGATATTTATCCGTCGCGCCATAAAAGTGAAGGATCTCGCCGGCTGGCCTGATCAGGACCATGCTTGCATTGAAGTGATCCAGGAGCACCTGCTGGTTCAAGTCGGCGAGTTTGATCGGATGCTGCTCTTCCCATTTAATCGTATGGGTCGCTGTTCTGGTAGGAAAGCTACTGAAGGGAACAGCCACCGACGGGCGCCGCTGAGAGATGCGCCAGCTTCGCGAGACCGGCTCGAACAGATCGCTTTGCTCGATGCTGGTATCGGCTTTTCCTAAAAAAAGGTAGCGGTCCGGTTTCAAAGCAAAGCCGAAAAGGTTGAGAAGTTTTTGCTGGACCTCCGGCTCTATGTAGATCATCAAGTTGCGACAACTGATCAAGTCCATTCGCAGGAACGGCGGATCTTGGATGACGTTGTGTTCGGCAAAGGTCACGCATTCGCGGATTCTCGGCTCGATCTGGTAGATGCTGTCCTTTTTTATAAAAAACCGCGCCAGTCGCTCCTCGCTGACGTCGGCTGCGATGCTTTGCGGATAAACCCCTTCCCGCGCAGATCTAAGCGCATCGCTGTCGATGTCGGACGCGAACATCTGCAGGCTCAGATTTTTCCTGGCCGCCGACATTTCTTCCATCAATAAGATCGCTATGGAATAAGCCTCCTCGCCGGTGGCGCAGCCGGCAATCCAGGCGCGCAGAGGAGTCGCCCGGTTACTTTCCAGAACGAGAGGCTTAATGACCTTCTCGCGCAGTTCGGCAAACGCCTCCGGGTCGCGGAAAAAACTGGTCACGCCGATCAGCATGTCTTTGGCAAGCTGTGCCAGCTCGGCGGGATTATCCCTGAGAAAGGAATAATAAGCGGATATGTCCTGGATACGATTGACACCCATGCGGCGCTCGATGCGGCGCCGGATGGCAGTCCTTTTGTAGCAGCGGAAATCGCTCTTGGTTTCATTGACGAGGAGCTCGAGAATGGCATCGATGCTTTCGCTGATGGTCTGCGGCGTGGCGCCATCGTGAGCGGCAACCTGGCGCACATACTGAAGCAGCTTGGCGGG
>JAICEJ010000339.1 GCA_025924215.1 Candidatus Binatia bacterium | reverse complement strand
GGTGATCGAACCAAAGGCAAAGCTTAAAATATCTTGAGCCAGGGTTCGAGCAATGGGCGCAACTGTAATGATTGAGGAGTGAATACCAGCGTTTCGCTTAGGTCATCTTGCGCATCGGGAAAATAATTATAATAGTTGCCGGACTGATTTTCCTTTGCGAAAGTCTTAAGTCTTTTCATGAACGAAGCGCACTCGTTTGCACCGCTGCTGATTGTCGTCATGCTGGCGTTCCTGGTGCCGCTGCTGCTCTCAACGGTGCGCGGGCAGCTGGCGGTGCCTATAGTCGTCGGTGAAATCGTTGCTGGCATGATCGTCGGCCGGAGTGGATTTGGTTGGGTTGTGCCTGAAAACGGCGCTCTCGAACTCTTGAAAGAGTTGGGTTTCGTGCTGCTCATGTTTCTTTCCGGCATGGAGATCGATTTTCGCAGCTTGCGACGCCCCGATCCCGTTCATACGTCTCGGCAGTCGCATTGCGCCCTCTACCTCTCGCGCTCCTGAACTTCGGAGCTACCTTAGTTCTGGCTGGCGCGTTCGCCTGGGGTTTGAAGTGGATCGGAGCCACCACGGATCCCTGGATGATGGGATTGATCCTTTCGACCACGGCGTTGGCAGTGGTGGTGCCGATTCTGAAGGAAGCAGGGCTCAACCAAAGCCTTTATGGACAGACAATTTTGCTGGCCACCGTCATTGCCGATTTCGTCACCATGTTTTTGATCAGCGTGCTGGTCGCCGTGATCTCACGCGGCTTGACTGCCGAGATTCTCCTGGTCTTTTTACTGTTCGTGGCGTTTTTTTTCGCGGCAAGATTCGGCTCGTTTTTGAGCCGTATCGAGTCGTTGCAGAGAATCATCCAGGAACTCAGCCATGCCACGGCGCAAATCAAAGTGCGCGCGGCTTTCTCCACTTTATTGATTTTTGTCGTCCTCGCCGAAAAGCTCGGTATCGAGATCATCGTCGGCGCCTTTTTGGCGGGAGCCATCGTCGCGCTCTTGCGCACTCCCGAGGACAAGGCACTGGCCAGCCAACTCGAAGCCATCGGCTTTGGATTTTTCATCCCAATTTTTTTCATCATGGTCGGCGTCGATTTCAATCTGCCGGCACTGCTATCCTCGAGCGGGGCGGTTCTCTCGGTGCCGCTGCTGCTGACCGCGGCGATTGCGGTAAAAATCATCCCGGCTTTGGTCTTCCGGCTCAATCATACATGGCGTGAGGCATTTGCCGCCGGCATTCTGATGTGCCCGCGCCTGTCGTTGATCATCGCCGCCGCCGCGATCGGCGAGAAGCTCGGTATCATCGACGAATCGGTGAACGCGGCCATCGTTTTGGTGGCGGTTGTCACAGTGACTGCGTCGCCGTTGGCATTCCTAAGGGTCCATCCTGCGCCGCGGGTGAAAGTAGCGCGTGCACCGGTAACCGATACTCGGCTTGCTGCGCCGTAACGCGCCGCGCCGGCGACTTCACGCTTGCTCGCACACGGTATTCCCGTAAGGGCACTTTCACTTTCATAGTTGCTGCTTTGTCTTTCCACGCTCACGAACAGGTATCTTCTCTCATGCTCACGAGTTTTTCGCTTTATATTGATCTTTGATTTAGTCTCGTGAAGCTTGTCTAATGTTTCAAGCGGCAAGCCATTCTCGTTCCAAGACCATGAAAAAAACTAATGTGACTGTTCGTCAAGTGGTTTGACCGTCGACAAACGAGAGTCATGAGCGATAAGTTCGATGCGATCATAGTCGGCCTCGGCGCCATCGGAAGTGCCGCGGTTTACCAACTGGCCAAACGAGGCAACAAAGTGCTCGGCGTCGATCGGTTCTCCCCGCCGCATGCTAACGGCTCGTCTCACGGTGAGAGTCGAATCATCCGCCAGGCAATCGGCGAAGGCGAGGCATACGTGCCCTTGGTCTTGCGCTCCTATGAACTTTGGCGCGAGATCGAAAGAGAAGCTCGGGCGGAACTCTTGACGATTACAGGTGGTCTCACTCTGGAGAACCAAAACAGCGAGGCCGTTATGCACGGCCGGCCTGATTTCCTGGACCAGGCGATCCGTTGCGCGGAGAAATTCAATATCCGTCACCAAATCCTCGAAACGTCAGACATCAGAAAACGCTATCCGCAGTTTGCCGTAACTGATGAGCGCGCTTACTTTGAAGATGAAACGGGATTCTTAAGGCCGGGACTCTGTATTGGAGCGCAGCTCGCTCTTGCGCGCAAGCACGGCGCCGCCGTTCATACGGACGAAATCGTCGTCTCGATCGATAGTGACGGGGATTCCGGAGTGACGGTCAACACCAGCCGCGGCGCTTACTTTGCCGAGAAAGTTGTCATCGCCGCCGGCTCGTGGATCGGCCGTTTCTTGCCGTCATGCGCGCATCTGTTCAAGGTGTACCGCCAGGTCATGTACTGGTTCGAGATCAGGGAAAATCAGCGGTCGGCATTTGCGCCGCCGGACTTTCCGATTTTCATCTGGATCTTTGGGAAGGGCGGTGAGTTCGGGTTCTATGGCTTTCCGACGCTGGACGGCAAATCGATCAAAATTGCCACCGAGCAATTCACCTCGACCACCGATCCAGATCATGTGCAGCGTGCGGTCAACTCGGCAGAAGAGCAAGCCATGTACAAAGACTATGTCGAAGGCCGGCTGCCGGGTATTTCCGATCGATGTGGTGCCGCGGCAAGTTGCCTGTATACTGTGACGCCCGATTCGAACTTCGTCATCGACGTTCATCCCGATGACGATCGCATTATCATTGCGTCGCCTTGTTCAGGCCATGGATTCAAACACTCGGCGGCCATCGGCGAAGCACTGGCGGAGCAGGTCATCGACGGCAAGAGCAAGATCGATCTCAGCAGTTTCAGCCTGAAAAGATTCAAAGACCTAATCCTATAAAGCTCGACTCCTTTTCTGATGACGCCGATTTGACAGCTAGTGCCCATCAATGTAATGAGTCAGCCACGATCAAAAATGAAAGAGTCGCGGAATCGTCCTTACTGATTATGGCATCTGCTGAACAATTCGCAGGATATGCGGAGCTTCCCGGTGTGCGCCTCTGGTACACGGACAGCGGCGGCGACGGCGTTCCGGTGGTGCTGCTTCACGCCAACACCGGCAATGCCGACGGCTTTCAGTACAATATCCCTGCTTTGTTTGAGGCCGGCTATCGCGCCATTGCGTTTGATCGGCGCGGGTGGGGCCGCAGCACCGCGAATCCGGACACCGGTCCACAGCCCGGTACCATCGCGGAAGATCTCCACGCGTTGGTGGAACACCTGAAGATCGATCGTTTTCATCTCATCGGCGTGGCGGGCGGAGGTTTTGCCGCCTACGACTACGCTCTCTGGCATCCGAAGCGGCTGCGTAGTCTGGTAGTCGCCGCCAGCGGCGGCGCTATCGTCGATGAAGAGCTGAGCAAGCTGCGCGAGAAGACGACTCTTCCAGGTTTCAGGAGCTGGCCGCCGGAGTTTCGCGAAGTCAGCATGGGCTACATGGCCACCAACCCCGAAGGGCTGAAGCGCTGGCTCGACATCCACAACAATTCGCAACAGAAAGGCGCGCCGGCGCAGCCGCAAAGAACGCCGATCACGTTCGATAAGCTTGAGACGATTCGCGTGCCGACACTACTGATGCCCGGCGATCAGGATATTCAATGCCCGCCGTGGGTCATGCGCCGTCAACTCGCCCATATTCCTCACGCCGAGTTCATTGTATTACCCGAAGCCTCTCACTCGATTAACTGGGAGCAGCCCGAAGCCTTTAACCGCGAAGTCGTGGAATTCATCCGCAAGTATTAGCCGCGTGAGATGAAGTAAAGACGAGCGATTCCTGTCGCCTGGCCGATCACCCGACTCTCCTGTTCGCTCGCCAAGGCTCGCTGCAATGGATAGTGCGAGCTTGTTTGACTGTGGACGACACATTCGGATAGTTTCGATAAGGTACCGTTTGAGCCATGGAAAACGCGCGTAAATCGGAGGGAAGAGGAAATGATATCGCAGATTCGTATTTACACGATCAACAAGGGTGAGATGGATAATTTTCTCAAACACTTCAAAGAGGACATCATACCGCTGCATGAAAAGATCGGCGTACCCATCGCCGGCGCCTGGGTGAATCGGCCACAAAACGAATTCATTTGGGTCAGGACCTACAAAGATAAGGCGGAGATCGAAGCAAAGACCAAAGAATTCCAAGCCGCGGTCGCTGCTGCCGGCGTCAAACTTGGAGGCAACGTCGCGAAGATGGAAGTGCGCGATGCCGAATCGGCGTTTGCGTAGCCTTGAACGGAGTGCAGTCGGTTGAACCTTCGGATGGGACTCAGGGCAAGCTGTTCTGAACGAGTTGAACAACTCCCGAGTTGTGCCTGATGATGATCGTCAGCGAACACGCCGGCGCTTCTCACGACTGCTCGGAAATTTGGCAACGGAGCAGCAACACTTAGTCACGACAAAACCCTGACGCTGCTCCTCCGCCCTGCCGGCAATTTCCTACGATCCTCTGGACCGCGCGGCTTGCCCTGTTTAGAGTGAAGATTGTGGAGTCTGTAAAGCTCGAAGTCTTTTCGGACTACGTTTGACCATTCTGCTGGCTGGTGGAGCCGGCCGTTCGTGAACTGGAAAAGAAAGATCCAGCTGTCGCTATCGTCTGGCGCGCCTTCGAGCTGCGGCCGGACCCGGTGCCGACGCTCGATCCGAACGGCGACTATTTGCACAATGTTTGGGGCAGCTCGGTCTACCCCCTCGCAGAACAGTTGGGCATCGACATCAAGCTTCCACCCGTACAGCCGCGCTCACGCCGCGCGCATGAAGCCGCCCACTGGGCGCGGCGCCATGGTAAGTTCCGGGAGTATAACGACGCGCTGTTTCGCGCGTTCTTCCAACGCGGCGAGGACATCGGCAATATCGATGTGCTGACTCGCTTAGCGTCGGATATGGTGCTCGACGGCGACGACTTGCGAGAGGCGCTCGATAACCATTTGCATCTGGAAAATGTGCTCGCGGATGAGCTGGAGGCAAAGAAGCTGGGACTCAGGGGAGTGCCCGCTTTCATCGCGAACCGGAAAATCGCGCTAAGCGGCGTGCAATCTCTGGACAGTCTGCGGAAGTTCGTCGAACACGCGCGCTCGTTGTCCTAACGCTGTAGCCTATCTTAGTGCGTCCATAATTCAGCGAACGTTTCCACACGATCCAATCGTCGAATGGTGCGCGGGCCTCACCCGAGCGCGGACGATTCTTCGACGTTCCTGATAACTAACTCCAGGCTGTTCAAAAAGATTCAGATACAAGGCGCGTGAAGGGCGACGACCTGAGGCGTACGCTTAGTACGTTGAAGCGAGTCGACCAAGCGCAACGAAGTAGATGGGACTTTTTCAACAGGCTGCCTACAGGATGATGCTCACCGCGCCATGCTCGCTCAGCGCTTCGAGGTCGAGAACGCCTTTCCGGTGCAGGATCTTTAACTCTCCGTCCACTCGTTTAAGTCTGTGCTCGTAGGAACCCACATAGGGGCTCGATTCTCCCATGCGGAAACGATAGACGAGAAACGATGAAGTCACGACGATGGCGCCGTCTTCTACTTTGATTCGTATATTGGAAATGAAGCGCCGTGTACGCGACGAAGGATATTCTCTGTGACCGTGGCGGCTCTTCAGCCTCTCTACCCGAGCGCGCAGCCGCACCATGTCATCGTCGATAAAAACTAAGTCCTTGC
>JAICEJ010000338.1 GCA_025924215.1 Candidatus Binatia bacterium | reverse complement strand
GTCGGTGACCTTCCATGGAAAACATTTCCATCTCGATCAAGTGATGAGCCGTCCCAGGCCGGTGCAGCGGCCGGGGCCGCCGATCTTGATGGGCGCTGATACGGTGAGAACCGTCGCCAGAGTGCCGGAAGTCGCCGACCACTGGATCGCCAGCCGGCGCCACTCGAAGAGTTTTTTACGCGAAGCGTTGCCGGAGTATAAGGCGGCGTTGCAACGGCAGGGAAAGCCGTATCGCGGATTGTTTATTTTTCGGGATCTTTGTATCGCCGATACGACGCGCGAAGCGGAGGAGCGCATCAAGGAAGGCTACGAGCGGCGCTACCGGCGCTATCAGCAATGGGGACAGCCGGGCGAGCGCTATGATCTGAACTTCGATGAGTTAAAGCGTGACCGCTTGATACTAGGACGCCCGGCTGAAGTGGTCGAGCAAGTGATGGCCTATCATGAAGAGTTCGGCGCTGAAGTGATGTGGTTCATGGTGGATTGGCCGGGGATGGACCCGCGCTTTACGCTGGAAACGATCGAGCGCTTCGGCAAAGAGGTCATCCCGCGGATCAAGCGGCTGACGCCGGAGTGTCCGCTGCCGTAGGGAGCTCGTTTTAAGACGCCGTCATCTTCGCGCGATGCGGATCGGATTATTATCTGGAGCGCTTAGAAGAATATTGCCAGCGATATGCTTCAACGTTCATGCTTATGCGCTCATAATTATCAGTCCATTTGCTGATCGAGACGCGCAAGACTCCATTGTTCAAAATTATCGGATGCGATCCGTTAACTATCTCGCAATTTCGGGCTTGGTTCCGATAGCGCAATGAAACGGCTGCGCGATAAAATAGGTTTTGTCGGCGACCGCTTGGGCGACCGCCGTGCGCCAGTCCTCCGTTTCCTCCGGGTTGAGGGTACTGACAATCGCGCTGTGGGCAAACTGTGCTTGCGCCGTATCGGGACGATTAGAGGCGGCAAACTGCGGGAACATCTGTACTCGTGTCAGTCCTGCCTCGTGTAAACGTCGGTAGAGACCGCCATCGGCACAACCCTCTGCGGCAACGAATCCGTGCGGGATTTGCACTTTCCTTTTTAACTCGTCGGGTAGCGGAACATTAATCACCCACGGAATATCCAAGGCCCGCACCATCACCGCAATCCGTCCACCGGGCTTGGTGACCCTGACCAGTTCCGTGAGCATGCGATCCGCATTTCCCTCTTCAAGCACTGTGAACGAAAAAGCTACATCGACCTGGTTTTCCCGAAACGGGAGAGCTTCGGCGTCTCCGCTTTGAAAAGTGATAACGTCTTCAACTCCCTCTTTCCGGGCGAGAGCCGTTGCCTCCCGGAGAAGATAACGATTCACGTCTACACCAATAATAGGATTGGTCCGCGTCGTAGACTTTGTGAGCCAACGATCCAGCACTCCCGAGCCACATCCCACTTCCAAAACGAGTTCACCAGACTTCAGCTGCAGCGCATCGATTATTTGCTTTACGACGCTAAGATACCCGCTGGAATGGCCACGCGATTCCAGCATTGCCAAAAATCCTAATTCAGGACCACCAAGCGTGACCGTGCAAAACCGCGCGCTAAGCCGAGCCAGCAGCGGGTCCCATTGTGACGACGCTAAACTCAGTGGTAGCAGAACGAGTGGCGAGCCTGCGCCTTGACTGTGGTAGGTGATGCCGGCAATTTCACCGCGAACATCGCCGTGCAAGTTTCTAGGACTTTTTGCTTGTTCACTGGAGAGGATATTGAGGATAGCGGTTTCCACTCGTTCAGTGCAGTCGGCGACCACATCGGCCCACGGTGGACTGAAATAACCTCGGAGCCAAACGACCGTAGCTTCCGGTAGGCTTGCCGCAGAGTTGCGCACCATAGCCCCCGGACGACCCTGGTCGCCCGCAATAATCAGAAGTCGAGGACCGAGCGCCCGCACACTTGGGTCGATGCGCGGTGGGCAGACAAGTGTCAGCGATGCCATCCGTTCCGGATGGGTTCGCGCGATGTCTATGACATCCGCCAGCATCGAGGCGGCAAAGTGAGCGCGCTCGATACCGAGGTGGTCGAGTACATGGACCAGACGGTCGGCTGTCAAAAGATTTGTCTCTGCCATATCGCACCTCGTCCTATGACTGTTCCAATCAAACCGAAACAACTAACCCGAATTCTTAGCGCAACGATCGCTGAACTCGCCAGTAGGCTCCAGATACTCTTGACATCTCTCTTGATCCTTTCACGAACCGAGAGCAGGCCACTCCTCCGACCGAAAGTAATCCCCTCAAAGCCATAAAAGCGAAGGGGCTGACCCGGCGCTCACCGACCTGAAAAAAGTTTGAAATTCCGTAGGGACTATCGTCCTGTCACATTAAAAGTGTCAAGTCCGGAACCATTAGCCTGTCGGCGGTTTAGCAGCGAATTCGGATGGAGACGATATGGGAAGGAAGAAAACTTTGTTGACAGACAGTGGCCTAACTGGCTGACGGAGGTAGTCTGATCACCTCTTACAAACTCAAATAAACTGATCGCCCGGTCTTCTCTTAAAATAACTGTGACGTCGATATCTGCATTGGCTATTCTAAGCAAAGGAGTGCTCGGTATTTACGGGGTCGACAACATGGTGACATAACTACGTCCATCTGTTGCTCGAAAACACCTATTGAAAAACGCTGTAGCTGTACGAGACAGAGACAGCGTGTTCCGATCCGCAGCTAGGCTGTGGATGCCACGTAAAATGACGGTGAACTTCGCCGCATCATTTCGTCTTACGTTTCAGCACTTACCGTGCTATTCACGTCCTACGGGAGGCAGGACATCATGGGAGAAGTTACTGCGAACATACACCAGCTCAATGATTCCGTATTTGCGGTGATCGGCATCGACGGGGCGACGAATTTTGGCATTATCAAAGGCAGCGATGACTCGGCGGTTCTGATCGATGCTGACATCCGGCGTATGGATGAGATCGACGATGCGCTTGCAAGGACAGGGTGCAAAAAAATTCGCTACCTGGTGAACACCCACGAGAATTTTGATCACAGCTCCGCCAATGACTATTTCGAGAAAAACGGAACGATCGTGGTCGGCACGAATGGCTGCTATCAGGCGTTGGAGGAAGACGGTGACGAAAAATTCGCCGAGATGGCGGGACGATCGCCGGAGCTGTGGACGCGTTTCCCCGGCTTGAAGATGGCCAACCTGCAAATCACGTTTCCGCAAGAGATGACACTTCGTCTCCCGGGCGTGGCTGTCCGGCTACTTTTTGCAGCACATAACGGCAAGAGTCATAGCCGCGGAGACGCCATAGCGATTCTTGACCGTGACAAGATACTATTTGCCGGCGACCTACTTTACACGGACTTTCACCCGGTCACCGTATACGGCAACATTCCCAATTGGATCCAGAGCATCAATCAGCTGCTTGGCCACGATTTTGTTTCCGTGGTGCCTGGACATGGGCCGGTATCGAGCGGCGGCAACGACGTTTACAAATCCGCCTTCCGGAAGTTTCGCAGCTATCTGGAGGATTTCGACGGGCGGCTCAAAGAAATGAAGGCAGGTAGAAAAAGCCCCGGTGAAGTCGAATCGTATATGAAGAGCGGCGCATACACCGCCATGGGTAAGACCTGGATGGTCAAACGGAACATCGAATATTCCTTAAGAGAGGCCAACTAAATGCTCCGTCTCCTGATTTCGCTGCTTGTGATTGCCTATCTTGCCGGCTCATCCGTCAGTGTTTCTGCCGCCGACAAGCTTCGTGTTGGCTTTCCCTCTCTGGCCACTGCCTTGAGTCCCACATGGGTCGCAGCAAAGAAAGGCTTCTGGAAGAAATATGATCTCGATGTGGAGCTCATTCTATTATCGGGCGCGGTGATTATTCCGACACTACTCAGCGGCAGTCTGGACATCGTAATCGGTTCAGACACATCCGCAATTATTTCGAACTTAAAAGGAGGAAATAATCTGCGCCTGGGGGTGACCACCAACTCCCTTGGTTCCACCCTGGTGACGCAGCGAAGTGTCGACTCCGTCAAGCAACTAAAAGGCAAGATAATCGGTATCGGCAGCCAAGGATTCAGTTCGCTCGAGCTGCGCTTATCGAAGCTGCTGCTAGATAATGGCATCGATCCGGAGAAAGAAGTTAAGTTTTTACCCATCGGAGGCAACCCAAGCGCCCGAGTCGCAGCTCTGGAGAAGGGATTGGTGGTCGCTGCCATGATCACGCCGCCCTACGATAGGGTCGCCATAGAGGCCGGCATGAAGTCCGTAGCGAAGATCGACGCCCCGGTTATTGCAGGCGGCATCAACGTCCGAAGCGACTACCTACAAGGAAATAGGGAAAAACTTCTGAGGTTCTTGAAAGGCTATATCGAAGGGATTCATTTCCTGATTAACAATAAAAGAGAAACCATCAATATTTTTGCCGATTATCTGGGTGCCCGCGATCCCAAGGTGATCGAATTTTTTTATGGGGAAATCGCCGGACGGGTGGAAAAGAACCTGACTCCGGATCCGGAATCGGTGCGCTTTACGCTCGACTTCATCGGACGCTTGAATCCAAAAGCGAAGGAGATCAAGACAACGGACTTTTCGGATCTGTCACTGCTGGAAGAAATTCACAAGTCGGGATTCATCGACAAACTGTATCAATAGATACGAGCGTAATTCTAAACGTAAGACTGGATCGGGACCCGGTGCTAGGGAGATGCGTTCGATGATCACCTCTTCAGCTTATCGACGAACCCGCTTTTTTTGATTTCTTCGAGGATGCTCGCGTCCATCAATCGGAGCGATTCAGGGGTTTGTCCCTTTGCTTTTGGGTTGGTCTTAGCCGTTTGCGCAATTACCAGTTCGAGGCCCTTGCGATCGGGCATGTTTAAAAGATCCTCGCCGTGTTGCCCTAAAAAATAGTCATAGCCCACAGCATACATTTCGTCTTCGGCCCGAATGTATTTTTTGGTGAGTTGAATGGCCAGTGCCTTATCCTTCTTGACGATATAAAGACCTTCGATCATTGCCTTCAAGAACGATGTGACTTTGTCACGGTTCGCTTCCAGGTAGCTTCTCTTTACCATCAGGGTACTTTGAGGAAACGCGAGACCCGCCGCGGCCATGTCGAGGATGAGATTCATGCGATATTTTTTAATCGCCAACGTGGCGACCGGCTCGCTGAACACCGACGCATCGGCAGATCCACCCGTAAGTGCTGCTATGCGACTGGGGTTGCCGCCTAGTTGAATGAGGGTTGCCTGCTTCGGATTGATCGCAAGCTTTTCCAAACTCGCTTGAACAGCAAAATCGGTGGCCGAGCCGAATTGACTGATCGCAAATCGTTTTCCTTTCAGATCCTCCGCGGTCTTGATCTCGGGACGAGCCACCATCTTGAAAGCAAAAAAGTTGAACCCGCCGGAAACCATGGTCATATCACCGCCCTGTAAATTGGCGGTAACCGCCAAAGCACCGGTAGAGAAAAGAAACTGAATTTCATTGGAGAGTAGGGTTTGTGCCCCTAACGTCCCACTGTTTAACGCCAGGTATTCGACGTCGAAGCCGTATTTTTTAAACACTCCTTGATCGTGAGCCGCCCAGATCATCGAGTGAAGAGGTGTAAAGCCGCCGCTTCCGACACGGATTTTTTCTGCATGTAAATGCATAGGCGCGAACAACGTTGGTACCAATAGGATCAGCCAAGCCAATGTTTGTTTCACATCGATCTCCTAC
>JAICEJ010000337.1 GCA_025924215.1 Candidatus Binatia bacterium | reverse complement strand
TGATCATCCATGCGCCACATCCAGTACGGGAGCCAAGCCGCGCCGATTTCCAAAAAGACGAACTTGATTCTGGGGTATTTCTCCATGATCCCCCCGCCAATCAGGGTCATGATACCGATCATCAGATTGAATGGCATACCGACCATGTGAATATAGAAATACGGATCCTTAAACCGTTCCTGCCCCGGGCTATCAAAGCAGCCGGTGATCCAATGAACCCCCACTGCTGCGCCGAGTTCATTAGCTTCACGAAAAAAAGGATCGAAGTAAGGATCGTCGAGATTTCTTTGCCCTTACAGTACCTGTTACAACAGTTCCCACTAGCCCCAGATCTTTCACAGCGCGCCGAACTTCCTTCGCTGCCTCCATGGGATTTTGAAGTGCCACCGCAGCGACCGGCCTGACGCGTCCATTAAAACCTCGAGACTGTTCGGCGACGTAGTTGTTGTAGGCGCGACACATTGCAGCCGCGAGGTCTCCGTCATCGAGATGGGAAGCCATCGCCGTAATATTTGGATAGACGACTTGAATGTCGATTCCTTCCGTATCCAAATCCTTTAGTCGCCCTGAAACATCATCGAGCGATTGAGTGGTAGTTGCCATTCCTTTTTTCGCCATGTTCGTTCCGAAGTAGCCGCTGCTGGTTCCATGGCCCCATGTCCCTACTGGCCGTGGCAGGAATTTTCCTTCTATCATCCAGCGCATTCCATGGGCGTTAACGACCTTTGGTCCACGTTCACGAAACTCCTTCTCAAGGTACCGATCAAATAGGTCTCTTGGCTCGTTACAGTGTCCATCTCCATCAATGACCATTTTGTCGTCTCCTTAATTCTGCTTAAGTCCCAGCTCCCTTTGCGCTTCTAGAAGCAACGTTCGATTAGCGACCTGAGAAATGGGAACTTTCTTATCGACTTTTGCCCTCGTCAACGCTTCGTCTATGGCCGCTTGTAATGCTTCATCGGTCATGGTTCCATCTCGGCTATATGCTGGAAAATAACTTTCGAACATCGATGTGGCCATGTCACGGTTCGTTTTTGCATAGGAGGCAAGGATCTCTATAGATTCCTTCTTGTTAGTTTGGATAAATTGCAGCGCCTCGATAGTTCCCTTAAGCATCCGCTTAACCTGATCAGACGATTGCTTAATGATAGTATCCGACACGATTACGGCATTCTGTGGAAGATTGGTATAGTCCTTGGCCCGCGCAATAATTTTGTAGTTTTTTTTGGCGCCCCACACGTCCAACGGCGTGCTGCCGATTACGGCTCAACTCGACCAGTCTCTAGCGAAGCAAACCGTCCTTGATCATCTCCGCTGGGCAACAGATGTAGGTCTTTGCCCGGAGTCAAACCATGACGTCTCGCAATCACATCGGCAACCAAATGCGTCGTGCTCCCCAAAGTGCTAATGCCAACCGCTTTATTTCGCAGATCCCCGACCTGCTCAATTCCAGGCCGCACCATCAAAAAGAACACTAACTTGTCTTGAGTCATCATCAGAAGTTTGACTGGGACGCCGCGGATAGCAGCTGATACCCCTTGAGCCATGGTGATCGCATAATCTAAATCTCCCGAACCCAAGGCATTCATCGCAATGGCAAGAGAGATTCGGACGTGCTCAGAAGCAAGACCATATTTCGTATAAAATCCCTTATGTTCGGCAATTACGGTGGGGAGAAATCCGGGCGAGCTCGATGATATCCCGATGCGAATTTTATCTTGAGCGCGCGCATCAGTAATAGTGAAAACGGTTACAGCAACGCACATCAAGAAGAAAACATTCAACAAAGGAATTCTTGGTTTCATATGTCCCCTTCCGAGATTTCGCCTAAGTCGGCGACGTTGTAATTTCTTTTATAGCTCCATCGCTAAGCTGCCGATTTCTTCTGCTCCTCGTGGTAATTGAATGGACGGTTTCCTGTTCGTCAGAGTTTTTTAATTCCAGCTGGAACACTGCTCCCAATGCGGCTAGATGGCTGTCTATCGCACCGAGAATCAGTACTCCAACTGCGATTAACACGCTACAAACCACATGACTAAACGAGTAGGCGCACTTCAATTCGCATGTTCATGAACTCCCATAAACAAACCCCGTGTTGAATAGGCAGACTAGGTGGAATCATAGACCTGATAACGACTTATTTGAGTGATCTGTCACTTGTCAAGGTAGAAGTATGGCCGGCGAGGAGGCAAAGTGATCACGTCAACGAATGAGCATTGAATTGCCAATTTACAGCGGCATTACAGCGCCGAAGCTTTAGTCGCAAGTGTTCTTCAATGGGTAGCCATGCCTCAGCCTCACGCAGATTTCGCTCATGCTGGGCAATCTAGTTCGCGGATCCGTTTTAGCAGTGCTTCACGTTCGATAGTTTTTGTGGATTCAACATAGAACGTGGCGCTTATAAGTCTACAAATGTCACGACTTAAGCGTCTGACATGACTTACTGGAAAACTCCTCTACAGACGGTCGGGTAAAATGGTCGTCAGAGATGCCCATCGCGTGTCACGCGTTGAATGAGATTCACGTATGTGCGCGGTCTCGCTTTTGCGCTATAAGGATTGGTTTCATCATGGAGCTAGAAAAAATTATTGGACAGCGTACAAGTAAAAGTTTTGATCATCGAAGATTATCCGGATATGCGTGCACTACTATGTCTTATCCTAAAATCCTTAGGCTGTCTTCCGATTGCGATTCACGGCAAAGAGGGCGTGGAAAAAGCTATTTCAGAGAAGCCGAAGTTGATCCTGATGGATATCAGAATGCCGATAATGGACGGCTTAGAAGCGGCGAGAGCTCTTCGCGCTCATCCTGAGACTAAGGAAATCCGATCCTAGTAACAACCGCGCTGCTCCGTCCTCCTAATCGCGCAGCATGTTTGGAGGCGGGCTGCAGTGACTACATGCTCCCGCCGTTTAACGTTCTCGATCTCCAAAACAAAATTAGAGAACTCTTAACCGGCCATTGATACCTGCGGGTTGACCGTCGCTCCTCATACAGCGCTTAAAATAAGCGGTAACGGTTTACCGTTCTTATTCTGGCCCCACCCTCTCCTGCCAAGTCGGTCACTTGCACAGACCTTCACCAGCGCATTCTCAAGCCGAAACCCGTATTTTGCCGAGAACAATATAGAACCAATCCTGACAAGTTTGTTTTCTAAAATTAGTGCTGGTCGCAAAATCTACAGGCTTGGCTGGCGGTCGAATTGTCCGTTAGTGACGCCCCGAGTCCGATAGCCGACCGATTTTGTCGATCTCCTTTCCGGTGGCCCTGATACTGCTGTGATCCCGCTCCGGCCGGCCAAGTGAATACCATTCCACACAAATACAGGAGGAAATTATGAAAAAAAGATTTTCAAAAATAACAGTTTTAGCCGCGGCAACTTTGCTTGCTACTTCGACACTGGTAAGTGCGAACCATCTCGCGGCCCCGACTAACTTGCTTTGCCCCATCGTCGGAGACGTGATCCAAGCCAACTGGGACGATGTCGTAGACGCGACAAAATACTCCGTCAACATCGTGGCGACTTACGATACGGGCATCACCGGAGATCCGACCGACGATACGAGCATTGACTGGGATTTTGGCACCGGCGATCGCACGGATGGTTTGCCGATGGGCCAATCCGATCTAATGATTCCATTGAGCGGGTTAAATCACGATTTCGGGACAGGCGCAGGACCGCAACCCGCCGTTGCTGCCCAGCTTCGCGTCAAGGGTCTGCATCCCGGAAAGAGCCAACAACGTCAAGATAACCTGTTTTCTGATTTTTGTACTCCCGCCGATGTACCAGCCGCATAAGGGAGCCGATTTGCACCGAGGTACCTTATCAGAAAGGTATCTCGGTGCTTCTTTTCCAGTTTGAAACTAAGTTCTATGGTTGGTGCTATTAACGGCCTTATTTTTCCGCTCTAGTTGATAAAAATTTGGTAAACGGTGGAGGAGCACATGAAGTTGTTTTATCTTTCTCTCGGCATAATCGTCATCGGACTTAGTCTGCTGCTGTACATCATTGTGCCTCTGGTCTCGGTTCCGTTGCTCTCGCCTGAGAGTTCGTACCCCATGATCTTAGGCTTCATCCCGGCATTACCGTTAGTATGGCTCGGATGGACATTAGTTAAGAACGCGGGAATTGTCCCTCTTAAGCGCAATGCGGCTAGTGCAGAAGGGAAGGCAGGACAGATGGCTTTATACTACCGCGTTTATCTTCGCCTATCTTCGCGAAAAGGATGACCGCTTCTCTCGGATCGCCTCTCACATGACGTGAGCGCCAACTCACCGCGCGTGACACCGGTTACGATCGAGAACGACTCAGGATGTGCAAACCTGATAGCGGCCCTGAGGTGCGCGAAAAATCCATATCTCATGTTTCCGGTGTGCAGCTCGCGCAGGACTTCGATTCGCAAGCTCGTACGAATGCCGATCATTAGCTGCTATACGACAATTTTGGACACATTGGCGAGAAACGGATCGGTTATAATAGGTAAGCTGTTGATTAGTGGCGCGCCCGGAGGGATTTGAACCCCCAACCCTCAGATCCGAAGTTCTCTCAATCTCAAAATCATGCCTAATGGCAGCGAAAAGAGGATATGTTCTCCAGAGAAAACGAGGGCGCCCTTCCCTGCTGGTCCCTACTGTTTCGTATCAATATGGAAACATAAATGGAAACAGTCTAGGTGCAGAGTCCACGGCGAAACCAAAGGGGCTTTGCACTTTTTATCTGAACAATGCTGATTGGCGGCAATACGTAGCGGGTCTTCCTATTTGCCTCTATTTCGACCTGCAAGAGTTCTTCGGCAAGAAGCAGTTTATCTCCCGTATTATGATACTGCTTTTGCGCCAACACGGCCGACTTTTCCCCAGCAACAAGTTGCAAGTCGCTGCATTCGGGAGTACCTGGACAGTCTTTCCTGGCGAATCTGTAGCTAAACTGTCCTGGCTGCGTCCCAGTGAATACGTTGTCAAAGTAGCGAAGGAATGGCATGCCAAATTCGTAACCGGCAATGGCCGTGGAGAGCAGAACGTCATTCGCAGCCGGTTGCTGCTTACTTTGCGCCAGATTGCTGACGTACTGATTGATTTCCGCAGCCACAAGCCGTCTATAAGCCATCACGAATTCCTGTATATTGGTGGGCCGATCTCCAATCTGAGCACATCGCAATGTGATTGCAGACTTGCCGGATCTATCTTTCAGACCGCCGAAACCAGCTTCGGCAATGAAATAGCGGCCACAAGTTTGCAGTTTACAGGCTGTCTCAACAGACGTGGGAATGGCACGGCCACTCTTGACTTCGCCCAGCGAGACGGTGCCAACTGCGCTGTCGGTACCCAGGATAATGCCGTCCGAAGCATTGTGAAAAACAATTACTGTGCTTGCCTGACTCATGGACGCCATCCCGACAATGAAAAGTTGGAACAATATGGTGCTGATCGCGTATCTCATACAGTGCCTCTGACTACGAATGTTGAGTTCCAGAGTATCAGAGGCATCTATCCCGACCAAACCTCTTTTTACCTTCAGAATTCCAAATTTGCGGGCACAGAAAATCTCAAGACATTTCGACCTGTTACACAAGCATGTTTCCAAAGTGTTTCCATAGTTGTACGTTCGGATGTTTAATGACCGCGCTTTAACGCCGCGCTTCAGCCACTAGAACAGCGCTGTTGTCTGTACGCAACACTACGTCGGTTTACTAAACTCAACTGAAACTGAGGCCC
>JAICEJ010000336.1 GCA_025924215.1 Candidatus Binatia bacterium | reverse complement strand
GGGAAAACAATGCAGCGCGACTGAGGTCTCCGATTCGCCGCCGTGGCCTTCGCGATCGGGCCTCGGACTGCGGTAAAACTGCTTAACCCCTTCCCGGTAGCAAGTCGCCGTTACCGCCGGATCGCTGGTGAAACCAGTACAAAGAACCTGCAAGATTTTCTCATCGACAAGAACACTGCGGGCCGCCTCCAAAGTTCTCATATGATCCAGATCGCGATGGCCATTGAGAATGACCAGGCGATTGAATCCATGCTTCGCCAGGGAGCGCCCAATATCGACGACTAGAGACTTGAGGGTTTCCGATTGCAACGTCAGAGTTCCGGGGAAATTCAAGGCCTGGTGCGCCACACCGTAATTAATCGTTGGCGCCACGATTACGTCGTAGCCCTTCTCCTCGATATGCGGCGCCGCCGCAATGGCGTAAGCTTCGGCGGCAAATGAATCTACTCCCAAGGGCAAATGCGCACCGTGCTCTTCAACCACTCCCACAGGAAGGATAACCAGCGCTTTGCCGGCACGAGCAAGACGTTCAACGTCCGGGAAAGGAATCTTGGCCAAATGCTGCATGATTTACCTCGTTGAAGATGGAGCCTTAATGAATTAAAGAGCATCGGACAGCGCAAGATTCACATTCCGCCCGCATACCTGCACCGGCCTGGTGCTCATTCCCACCAATGAAACAAACAACTACGTTTTCTGTCTCGAATTCTTTTCAGGCTTGGCGCGTAAAGTCCGCATCATAATCGCGTAGCGAAGCTCCTTCACCGGCGGAATTGAATGCTGCCAGATCTCTCGCGAAGCTCCGCTCATCAAATAGACTGAGCGCGGTTGTAGTTCGATTGATAATACTTCATCACGATTTAATTTCTTCGATCGGACGCGGCTATATTTTCGAAATCTCATCCGGCATGCCGCGCCAAGGGAGACCCCAACCACAATGCCAAAATACGGAATATCCCGATGCCATCCGATTGGCGAACCAGTAGAATATTCGATGATTGATGTTTGAATCAAACTGATCGGATCAATGTTAAAGACTTTACCGGCGCGTGTCCGCAGCGGCAAAAGAAATGGCGGCATCTCTGGAGCTGCTGTGATTTCACTCGCGCCGAATTCGTATTGCCAGCCGAAACTAGCTGTTCGCCGCTTGCCGGTAAATTGATAGTACTTAAACGGCTCAAGCTGAATCTTCTGAATCTCGCGGATAAGTTCCTGCTCTTCAGCCTCTGAAACGAAGTTTTGTCGATAAATAAATCCATCCGGAACTTGCGTCGAGGCGTCAAATAGAGTCGGGTCGCCATTTGCTTTGGGCATAACATCATCATGCCACGAAGCACCAAAGATTTAACCGGGCCGGCTAAAATTTCTGGTGCCGGGCCAAGGATCAGCTTATCAAGGATCAGCTTATAAGGTGTCAATCTTCGCTTTACTTCTGCGACGAGGCAGAGTCGCTGACGGTTCATAGACGCTGAATGCGCCGGTAGACGTCACTGTAGTAGTGACAAGGAAGCGTTTTTCTCGGGCTTAAACACCAACGGAACTATCGTAGCGGGCTGGCGCGTTTAGACTCTCAAGAAACATTTCCGAAGGGCGGCTTTGATGATTCTAGGAGGAAGTAAAGTGAGGGGAGCTTTGTCGGCGGCGGGAACACATGAGAGATAACCCCGAAACGTGATCAACGAGCGCGATTGCCCTGCCGTAACTCTTTCCCGATCAGCGTCCCACTCACGCGCCGCCCCGGAGGTAATTCGTGATCGCGGCAATACCTGGCAAGGGCGAACAGCTCGTTATCCTTGATGAAAGGTTTGTCTCGAGCAGTTGCAGTGTGCCGCCGTCATCGCCCTTAAACTACTTTGCGGTGCCTTGAACAGCTAGATCTTCATGCGGCGTCCCTTCGGTATTCGACCAGAGTTCGAACAGGACTCCAATAATTACTCCAATTACAATTTCTGCGCCGGTCATACCTTTTCTCCTTAGTGGAAGGTGATTAAATCCATGGTTGAGCTGAAGCCCGGGCTCAGCAGCGACAAGCCGCCTCGCTGCCACCGCAAGAGCGAGGCCAGCAGCGGCTACAGTTCGGTGTTGCGAAGCTAGCAATGCAAAGCTTTTGTTTTCGTGGCCTTATTGGTTGCTACAACCTTAGATCTAACCAGCAGCAAAACGATTTCGAGGGAGGCGTTGACGAATTTGTTATCTCCGGGTGTATCCGTGGACAAGAATCGAAAATCTTCTTATGCGCATCACTCGCAAGGCAAAGCTGGTCCCTGGCAGATTCAGGTAAGCGGTGCAGGTTGGCAACCCGAGATTTAGTTGGTCGCTTAACGGCACGCGTTATTAACTGCGGAATAGACTATCTGCTGACGAGCAATTTAGAGGCTGCTCCTGCATGCGAGCAGGCAGCTAGTCGAGACCATCGATCTCGCCCGGCTGATTTGAATTCGAGCTTTACAAATTATTCACCTTCATTATAGAAACGACTTCGAAGTGAAATCTGATCGTCGGCGAAGCTGACCGGTCGAGACGGCAGATTTCTCCAGGAACCGTATCTGGCAAAAAAAAGAATCAAACTATTAATGATCAGAGCGCTGCCTATGTGCAGGGATAACTTCGCTCGCAAACACAAGTTAACGGCCCAAGCTTCGTACGAAATCGCGAATAGACCAACACAACGATGCAGTAGCTGAAGCATAACGAGACCGAGATTTTCACTTTCCGTAGGAGGACCCTGCAGGAATCAAAGTTCGATAGAATCAAAAGGAGTTGCAACATGTACAAAGGAAAGTTCGAGTGGCCCAATGGAGCCTATATCGCCGTTGTCTTTAACATGTCGTGGGAAATTCCTCCCAAGACATTAGGCACCACCGGGGATCAAAACCGCGGACGGGGAGCTTCCCCTGCGGCAAAATACACTCGCCTCATGCGCCCAGTTTATGAAACAGCGTTCGCTGAGACCGGCGGTATGCAGCGGCTCCTTGATCTATGGAGACGATACGAGATTCAGACCAGTACCTATGCCGATGGCCTGAATGTGAGCCTCTTCCCTCAGCTAGCCCGCGAAGTCGCGGCAAACGGCCACGAATTCCTCGTCCAAGGCTGGGATCATGAATTTCTATGTGACATGACGCCGCGAGAACAGGCTGATGGAATTGCGCAGGCCAACAAAGCATTTGAAGACGTGCTTGGCAAAAAAGCTTCGGGGTTCAGTTCTCCAGGCGGGCATCTTACGCCGGAAACTTTCTCGATTCTAGCCGAGCAAGGGTTCAAATATACCTGCGGCATGCGCAACGCCGAAGTCCCGTTCATCATCCGAATCAACGATAAGAAGCTGGTTGGGATGACAAGCTACGCAGTGTCTGACACTAACTCCAGTAAGGGTATGAATGTGCGGGAAATAGTCGAGATGTGGCGGGATTATTTTGATGCGCTCTATGACGAGGGCAGGCGTGGCTTTCCAAAGATGCTCGCCTATGGCACCCATCCCGTCCTGGCCCATGGTTTTCGCACAAGACCTCTCGAAGAAGTGATTCGTTACGTGAGAGCAAAATCTAACGTTTGGATTACCACCCGCGACCAGATCGCCGATTGGGTCCTGCAAAACTATCCCGAAAGGGATCTCGCCAGTTTCTATCCAGAGGCCGTCGCATCCGACCAACATTACGGACTTGGCATGGGTCTGGGCGGAGAGGAGGCAATCAGCGAGGCCCTGCGCTACCGGCGAGAATAGATAAAATTTAAAACAATCGATAGACACGGCCCGGCTGCTCGGAGGATGAAATGGCGACAGTTGCCGAGATCGTCGCAGAGACGTTGGTGAAGTATGAAACGGAATATTTCTTCTGCTTCATGGGCGGTGACCATGAGCTTTGGTATGCACTCCACGACGCAGGCATACGAATCATTAACTGCCGCAGCGAGCCAGGCGCGGTCTATATGGCCGATGGCTATGCGCGAATCTCAGGCAAGCCTGGTTTCGTTTACGGACAACGCGGACCGGGTGTAGCGAATGTCGCCGGCGCCATGGCCGATCCACTCTGGGCAGGCAGTCCTTTGATTTCGCTTACCAGCTCCATCGGTATGCCTTCTCGAGACCGCTATGAGTATCAGGAACTCGACGGCTTGAAGATGCACACCGCGGTTGCCGGTTGGAACAAGACCGTATCGATACCCGAGCGCGCAGCCGCCATGGTACGAGCTGCGATACGCATTGCGACCGGGCCGGCTCCGGCACCCGTACATCTGGAAATCCCGGCAGAAATGTTCGGCGCTGACGTAGGATCAGAAACGGCGTACCGCGAGGAAAATCTTGGTAAAGTTACGTCGAGACGGATTCCGCCGCCTTTAGGTGCAATGCAGGCGGTGATCGACGAGTTGCGCAAAGCAAGCCGCCCATTGATCGTAGCCGGCAAAGGCATAGTCATTTCCGAGGCCTGGGACGAGCTTACACGATTCGCAGAAGCGCTGAGCGTGCCGGTGGTAACTTCTCTCGGCGGCAAGGGCGCGATCTCTGAAGACCACGACCTGGCGGTAGGAACCATTGGCCGAAACTCGCGCAAGGTGGGCAACGACACCGTGCGCGAGGCCGATCTCATACTTGCCATCGGCACCAGGCTTGGCGGTTTAGCAACCCATCGTTGGACACTGCCCTTTGATAAAAAACCACTCATGCAGATTGACACGAACCACGAGATTCTCGGCCACAACTTCCGCGCCATCTTGACCATCTTAGCTGACGCCAAGTTGGCGTTAGAAAACGGGCTAACCGCGATTGAGTCTGGAAAGCTCTACAGAGAACGCACGCAATGGGCAAAGCAGGTAGCCGCAAATGTCGTCACCTGGCGAAGACACGCCGAATCAATGGCGGAAGAAAAGCTGAAGGATGGTATTCATCCGGCGGAAGTCGTGGCGCGCCTGCGTGAGATCATGGGGCCAAATGACTTAATCGGAGCCGATACCGGCGCCATCGGCTCATGGGTAGGATCCCTCTTTTCCGTAAAAGCAGGTAAGACCATGGTTCGAGCCAACGGTTCGCTCGGCTGGGTGGTGCCGGGTGTGATGGGCGCGACGTTAGCACGGCCAAAACATCGGGCTGTAGCGGTCTCAGGCGACGGCGGCATCCTTTATCATATCGGCGAATTGGAAACGGCGCTCCGTTGCAATATTCCGGTGGTTGTAGTCGTGTTAAACAATAGTTGTCTAGCCTCTGAGTACCATACTGAAAAGCGCCTAAAGGGCGGCCGCGTCGTTTCGGAAGTGCTCGACTTTAACGATACAGACTTCGCCGCCATTGCCAAAGCGTTCGGCGCCCACGGAGCGCGGGTTAATGACAGCAAGGACCTCAAGCAGGCTGTCAGCGATGCCTTAGCCTCAAAGATGCCCGCGCTTGTCGATGTGGTCGTGAGCAGGGAAGCAGTTGCCCCTTCTGCCGGCCAGGATCGTACACGCAAGGTTTAGATCGAAGAGAATCGGTGCATGGCCCGCAAGAGGTGGGCAGAAGTAGTCGCGAGGAGATTTTAGATGAGCAACTATGAAGTGGCCGGATCTTTAGGTTTGCAAGGCAAGATTGTGGCCGTCGTAGGCGGCGGGGGTGCAAATAACGGCATCGGCCGCGCCACCGCGATTTTATTCGCTAAGCTCGGGGCGAAAGTCGCGGTTCTGGATATCAACAGCGAAGCGGCTGCCGAAACAGCAAGGTTGATTAACGCAGTTGCAGAGAACGCTGCCTCGGTCTGGCAGCTGGACGCACTGAATGCGGACCAGGTTGATAAAATTTTAAAAGAG
>JAICEJ010000335.1 GCA_025924215.1 Candidatus Binatia bacterium | reverse complement strand
TTAAGGGCTCCGCCGCACTCAATCTGCTTCCGGCATCGTTGTCGGCGCTTTTTATAGGATCTCGAATGAAAATCGCCCAGGTCTCGCCTCTTTATGAAAGTGTGCCACCGCGAACTTATGGCGGCACTGAACGGATCGTTTCTTACCTAACCGAGGAGTTGGTGGCGCAGGGACACGAGGTCACGCTCTTCGCCAGCGGCGATTCGGTCACTGGGGCGCAACTCATAGCGGCGCGCAAGCGAGCCCTGCGTCTCGACAATGTGTTCGACCCGATTGCTCATCACTATGTTATGCTCGAAGAGGTTTTCGAGAGAGCGGCCCGTTTTGACATCATCCACTTTCATACCGATTACCTTCATTTCCCGCTAGCGCGGCGACACTCGGTTCCACACGTGACCACCCTGCATGGCCGACTCGATCTTCCCGACCTGATGCCCGTGTACAAAAAATTTAGCGAAATGCCAGTTGTATCGATCTCGAATGCGCAGCGCACACCTCTGCCTCGCGCCAACTGGCAACAGACGATCTATCATGGCTTGCCTATGGAGCTTTATGATTGCGGTGAGAAACCCGGGAATTATCTCGCGTTCGTTGGACGAATCTCACCGGAAAAGCGGCTCGATCGCGCAATCGAAATCGCCGCTCGTTCGGGCATGAGACTTCGCATCGCCGCCAAGACCGATGCCGCCGATCGTGATTACATGGAGCAGGTGATCAGACCCATCTTGAACAATTCGTCGGCGGAGCTTATCGGCGAGATCGGCGACAAGGACAAGAAAGAATTTCTCGCGAACGCTTATGCCTTGCTGTTTCCGATCGATTGGCCCGAACCATTCGGCCTGGTGATTATTGAAGCGATGGCATGCGGCACTCCGATTATTGCCTTTCGGTGTGGCTCGGTGCCGGAATTGATCCAGGAGGGAGTCACAGGTTACATCGTCGACGACATCGAAGGCGCCCTTCAGGCGCTTCGTAAGATTTCGGCTTTTGACCGCCGGCGCTGTCGCCGGATTTTCGAAGAACGTTTTAGCGCCTCTCGTATGGCGCAAGATTACCTCAGCGTCTACCGCCGCGTGATCAAAGCTTCAGCTGATCACAATGCTCGCGTCCCCCTGGCGGCGCTCAACTCCAATGCCTTGAAAGGAACGATCGACTACTAAGTCGAGAAGTGACGAATCAACCCGCAGGTTCTTCAAATAAATTTCATTGATGCACTCGGGTAGTACAGGCGAGTCGAAGTAAACCTTCGCATCGCTCGCGTGGACCGAGAGTCCCAAACACGCTTGCAGCATTAAGAAGACCGAGCCGGCCGCCCATGCCTGCGGCGCGCAGGCAACCGGATACAGGGTCGGGCCTTCACCTTCGCGTCTCGGAAAGCCGCAGAAAAGCTCGGGCAAACGATGCATTTCTAAATAGAGACTCGCCTCGAACATCCCAGTGATCACTTTAGATATCGGAGTTTTCAAACCATAGCGAGCAAAGCCGGCGGCGATGACGGCATTGTCGTGCGGCCAAACCGATCCATTATGGTAGGACATCGGATTGTAACGCACTTCGTTGGTCGACAATGTCCGGATTCCCCAGCCGGAAAAAAAGTCTTCGCTCATCAACGTGCTTGCAGTACGCAACGCATACTCATCAGTAGCAATACCGGCAAACAGGCAATGGCCGGCGTTCGATGCTCGCACCTTGCAAGGACGCTTTGCTTGGTCGAGCGCCAACGCGTAGGTCGAAAGCTCGTCACACCAAAACACTTGGTTAAATTGTTTTTTGAGTCGCTCGGCCTCGCTAACAAGCCTCAAGGCTTCGTCGCTATGGCCGAGGAGCGTCGCGATTGCTGCCGCCGCAAGTTTGGCGGCGTAGACGTAACCCTGAACCTCACACAGCGCCAATGGCGCCTCGGTGAGAGTTCCGTCTCGATGGAAAACGGAGTCCCAGGAGTCTTTCCAGCCTTGCTGCACCAACCCATGCGATGAACGGCGCAAAGTTTCGACAAAGCCATCGCCGTCGACGTCACCGTATTCTTCAATCCAGTGCAGCGCGCGCTTCACGTGCGGCCAGATCCAGCGAGCGAATTCAACATCGTTGGTGCGAGTGACGTAAGCACCCGCCAGCATAACGAATAAAGGCGTACTGTCGGTGCTGCCGTAGTAGCGGTCAAAAGGAATTTCACCCAAACTGGCCATTTCTCCCCGGCGCATCTCGTGCAGAATCTTTCCGGGTTCGGCGTCGCGCTCAGAGATAACTTCCGTCGCTTGCGTCTCCGCCAAGTAACGCAGCACGCCGCGGGCTATCCGGGGGAAAATCCATAAAAGCTCCCACGACGTAAGAATCCCATCCCGGCCGAACACCGTGCTGAACCACGGCACTCCCGCGTACGGATAGAGACCTTGGCCGTCGGTAATCATCATATGAATATCGGCGTAGGAGCGGTCGAGCCAGCCGTTGAACTCATGATTCGACGTGCGGACTTGACACTCCTCCGCTTTGTAGGCGGCTAGCGCTTGTTCGGCTTGTTTCAGCGCCAGCTCTACGGGGCGGCGAACCGGAACAGAGCGTTTCGATTTGCACGCGTACGAGACTAAAAACGCCTCGGGTATTTTAGGATCGAGAATTCGGTGGAAGGTTGCTTCAGCGGGCGTTAGCTTCTCTGGGGCTGGAGAAAACTCGATGATTGTTTGGCGCATGATGTCGTCCAGGCCGAGATAGCTCAGAGTGGCGCGATCCTTATCGATCTCATCGCTTAGGCGCGTCCCTCGCTTTTCCCTTTTGACACCGCGCACTTCAAAAATGTCGGCAAAATCGGCGTCGAAGCGAATCGCAAAAGAAATCTCGATGGGCAGCAGGCTATAGTTGACCAGTTGCAACCGTTCATAACAGACCGCCTGCCAGAGGAATTTCGAGCGATAAAGATGCAAATCACCGCGGCGCAGCGCGATCGTGCCGTCGATGTAAACATCGGGATTGGTTAGATCGACGGTAAAAAGAATGTTGTCTTCTTTGATCATCGAGCTCAGCAGAAACGGCCGGATGTTCCCCATCCGAAGTTCAAGATACGAAAGAAAACGTGTTCCCTCGTGATAGATTCCTTGTTCGCCTAAGCCATACTGAAGAATATCGCCGTAGCGGTCGAAAATCCCAAAGCTCTCGCCCATCTTTAAGACTCGGGACTCCTCTGCAGCGGATGCTGTCGCGAGGATGTAGAATTCATCGGGCAAGCGAATAATTTCGTTCATAACTCATGTCCTTCATACACCAATGGTCAACTACAGAGAGTTTGAAATGCTTCCGTGCATCCCCTATTCTAGAGGTATGCACCCCAGATGCGGGAGGAAATGGAAACATGCGCTACCTCGCTTTGGCCTGCGACTACGATGGAACTCTGGCTAGCGATGGTCAAGTCTCGAGCCGCACATTAGCTGCCCTGCAACAATTCCTAGCATCGGGCCGGAAACTGATCCTCGTCACGGGGCGTGAGTTAGAAGATCTTTTCTCGGTATTTCCTCATTATACTATTTTTGAACGGGTTGTCGCCGAAAATGGTGTTTTGCTGTATGACCCGGCAACTGGTGAGAAAAAATCTCTAGCGAGTCCGACACCGGCAAAGTTCGTGGCGCGTCTTCGGGAACGAGGCGTGCCGATTTCCGTAGGCGATGTCATCGTTTCGACGCATCACCCGCATGAGACGTTGGTCCTCGATACGATTCGCGATCTTGGGCTGGAGCTGCAGCTGATCTTCAATAAAGGGGCTGTGATGATCCTGCCTTCGGGCACGAGCAAGGCTACCGGACTTGCGGCCGCTCTGAAAGAGATGGGGTTGTCGCCGCACAACGTCGCGGCGGTAGGTGACGCCGAAAACGACCATGCTCTTCTGGCTCTTTGCGAATGCTCTGTCGCGGTTGCCAATGCGCTGCCGGTGTTGCAGGAAAAGGCGGATTTCGTTACCGCGGCTGCCAATGGGACAGGTGTCGCAGAATTGATAAATGAGATCATCGCCAGCGATCTTCGTGATCGTGACACGGGCTTGACCAGGCATCATTTGCTGCTGGGCACTGCGACTGATGGCAGGCAAATTCGCATTTCGCCGTTCGCGTCAAACATTTTAGTCGCCGGTTCATCGCATGATCAGAGACGAAACGTCGCCACCTCGTTTATCGAGAATCTTTGCAAACAACGGTATCAGTACTGCCTGCTTGATCCGGGCGGCGCTTTCGAGGGGGTGCCCGACGCAATCGGTCTAGGCCGTCATAAACGAGCGCCGACGGTGGATGAAATCATCCGTCTCCTGAAGGATCCGGCGGAGAATGCGATTATTAATTTGAGCGGCGTAAGCGTGCGCCAGCGTACCTCCTTCGTTCAAGAGCTGTTCGCCCGGCTTCAACAACTTCGTGCCAGGACCGGCCATCCTCATTGGATCGTTGTCGATGAAGCGCAGGATGTCCTATCCAGATCGTGGCAACCCGCGCCGCTGGATATTCCTCCACAGTTTGAAGGAATGATGTGCGTGACGGGTAATCCCGCCGCCGTCGCGCGCTCCATCTGGTCACGCGTGAATATCGTATTGGCCCTTGATCCTTCCGGCGCGGCTGCGTTCAGTCAACTTCCAGGATTGTCGCAAGGAATGTTTGAGATCCCCCCCATTTCAACCGATGCCGACGAAGCGATCATCTGGTTACGTAATGGAGGCGCTCCTTTTAAGATCAAACAACTAGGGTCGGGAAAAGATCGCATCCGCAATTCGCCCTCCAGCACTGCCACGATGCCCCAGCGCGTTAGTTGATTGCATATCGCATGTGCTTGTTCGGCGTCGACTTGATTCTGAAAATTCACCGTACCACACCGCTGTAGATTGAACCCCTTGTCGTCTCAGAGTTAAGACTACACCCGCTGCTCTGCGTCGTTCGTAAGATCAGCCCTTCCAGCCATTCGAAAATCTTCAGCCTTTAACGACGTGCCGTGCGTTTTCGTGCTGGTACGTGTTTTGCTCTCCCTACAAGCGCACTCTCGCGCTAATAAAAATACGAAACTTATAGATTCGCGTCCGTTCACTAACCGTCAGCAAACTGAAGGAGGTTATTCATGGAGAATTATGAAGGAGCTTTTGGCGGGCAATCGCAACAGCCCAGCAAGACTGAGGATCAGTTTACAAAATCTGTGGAAAAATATACCGCCGCGATACCGTCTTCCGCGTTCTTAGGAGTCGCGCTGGGGGCGATGGCGCTGTCACTGGCGATGCAGATCGGCGGTCAGGGCAAATGGGGGAACTTCATCGGACAGTGGGTTCCTACCTGGTTGATCATCGGACTCTATAACAAGCTGGTGAAGCTTGAGGGTCATGATCAGAGTGATCGAGGTGATGGCTATTCACGCTACAGCAGCTAAGCCGCTACTTATATGAAGCGGCTCGGCCCTCGCGGGGGCCGAGCCGTAACCGCTCGACTACAACTCTGACCATGCACGATAAACTTCACATTGGTAATCACGCGCCCTCTTCTCATCGAGCCGATTACGCGAGTTCTCTCACTGCGTCGCTATTCCAATGAAGACCGAACCCGCTTTGACCCGGAACCCGTCGCCGAAGCGGCTCAGTGCGGTCGTGTCTCCGGATCCAGTCGAGTCAGCCAAGGCGGCAAGCCTACGCTACGTGACAGATGATCGTCCAGGTATTTCCCGGCGAAGAAACGGCGCAGCGTTCCAATACATCGATCCCTCAGGAAAAGTGATCCGTGATCCGGAAGAATTGCAACGCATAAAATCTTTGGCGATACCGCCGGCCTGG
>JAICEJ010000334.1 GCA_025924215.1 Candidatus Binatia bacterium | reverse complement strand
TACTCTAAGTAACCAAATTACGCCCAGTAAGTCGTCCGATCCATCGGGATATGCTGCAAGACTTCTCCGGGCACGTATTCCTCCAGCTTGATGCGGGCCATGGCTTCGTCGGGACATTTGGACACCGGTGAGAACGGCCGATCCAGGGGCTTGGTCGCATCGACGATCATGCCCGAGGTTTTGATCTCGTCCAATAATGAAGGATCCAAGAAATTGCCGCGGAACAACGGCTGCAGGATACTGATCTGCTTGTGTGGCTGTACCCGGGTGGCGATCGCCCAGAGGATATCGGTGGGATTAAACACATCGATATCATCGTCGAACACGAACACGTTCTTGGTGTGGTCGAAAGTCAATGCAGCGGCCGCGGCGCGTCCCGGATCGCCTTCGGACATCTTCTTCATGGATATGAAGACATTGTAGTGCGCGTGCCGGCCCTGCTTACAGACCGCCGTCACACCGGGAACGGCTTCGCGGCAACGGCGCAGATAAGCACCTTCGCGTGGCAAATCCATCCACGGCTTATCGCCCTCCGGTGTGATGACCGACTGGTACATCGCGCCATTACGATAATTGATTGCGCGAACTTCATAGTCTACGCAAGTAGTATAACGCTGCGGACCCAGATACCCGGGTGCTTCGCCGAAGGGACCTTCGACAACCCGCTTGCCGGGCTTCAATACGCCTTCGATAACGATCTCGGCATCGGCTGGAATGAGCAAATCCTCGCCAAAGGTTTCCGAAGCGACCAAACGCAAGGGTTCACCGAGATAGCCGCCGATAACATCGTACTCGCTGACTTCGAACGGGCCGCTGTAGCATGCGCCCATGTGATACGCCGGATGATGGCCGAGCACCGTCGCCACCGGCATCTCCATATTGTTCTCCTCGTAGTCCTTGTAGATTTTCCATAAATGGCGCGGCGACGCATACAGAGCCGTGGAGTTCTTCGATTTAACCTCCATTCGGTGATACGAGCAATTGTAAATTCCCGATTTTCGGTCTTTGGTGATCGTCGACAAAACGATATAGGGACCACCGTCCATCTCGTGGTGTCTCATGATCGGTATCTGGTAAAGATCAACCTCCTTACCAACCATGACATTTTCCTTAACAGGAGCATTTTTTTTGTCGACAATGCTGGGAGGAATTCGATGCTCTTCCATCTCGAGACATTTTTCAGCCATTTGCGGGCGGCTGGCGTCCTTAGGCATGCCCAAGGCGATCTGCGTTTTCCCCTGGGAAATTTCGCAGTTCATCGTAAGCTTCATCGGACCGACTTTGCCGTTGAGATTTAGCGGATTGTCGAAAATGATGATCGGAAATTTCTTTTGCGCGCCGAGATGCTTGATGATCGCAGTGACATCATAGTTTGCCGGATTTACTTCTTTTTTGATGTGAATCACTTCACCGGGTAACTCACGCTGGCAATCTGCAATAAACGTCCTAAGATCCTTTGCCATCGACTCCTCCTACTCGAATGTATGAAATATTTTATGCAAAATCATTATCCAATGCCCTCTTCATTGTCAATTCAGGCGCTTTAGAGCGAGTGTTTCCGCGAGCTCACGAACAGTGCTCGTGACGCGTTACTCACCGAGCGATAGAACCGCGAATGCGCTATGTCAGCATTTGAACAGACGTCTAACAGACGAGTGGATGAGCTAGGATAATTCCAAAAGCTTCGGTGACAAAACCGAATCTAGTTACGAGCCTGAGCCTCTTGTCTCCGCGCGCCATTGCCATTGATGCCAAATAAGCGCATCGCATTGCCACCGAGAACCCGTTCCTTGTCCTGCTCCGATAACTCTTTCATTCCCTTGATCACTTCAACCGTTTTCGGCCAAGTGGCGACGGCATCGCCATGATCAAAATCGCTGCCGATGATAATGTTGTGATTGGGCCAACCCTTAATCGTCTCGGCTAAGTAGGATTCCCAGGATACCGCAGCGATGTAGAATTGATTGAAGTATTCGCTCGGCGGTTTCTTGATCGCTTGTTTTCCCTCGAAGAACTGTTGCACGGCGACCGACACGCCCGCTTCGTTTGGGGTATGGGCGTTTAGCGTGTGCATCAACCACGGCACCCAGCCGATCCCGCCTTCAAAAAAAGCAAACTTCAACGTCGGAAAGCGATCCAGTACTCCGCCAAATATCAAGCGCGAAGCGCTGACCATATAGGTCAAGGAGAATCCTAGCGCAGTGGGGAAGTGTTGATAACCTTGGAACCGTTCGCTGCCGACAAGCCAGGGATGGCTATGCTGCAACTCGAATACCCGCGCGGCCGGATGAAGTAGGATCGGTATGTCGAGATCCGCGATCTCTTCGTAAAGCGGCCATAAGATCTCATTGTCGAGATCACCGTCACCCCAACCGCCGTTGAGCTTTACCGCCTTAAGTCCGACATCTTTCACCGCGCGGCGCAGCTCCTTTACCGACTCCTTGATGTCCGGCAAATAAATCCAGGCAACGCCGATGAAGCGGTCATCGCCTTGAATATCTTCGGCAACAGTATCGTTATAAGCCCGCGCCAACTGCCGACCGAGTTCGGCATCGCACTCGTAAATCAATGGCCGATTGTCGGGAATCAAAACCTGGATATCAAAACCGTCCTTTTTCATGAACTCAGCGCGCAGCGGGATGCTCCAGCGCCCTTCTTTGAACGAATGTATCTTTTTACCGTCGCGATAATAAGTTGCGACTTTGCCCGGCACTGCATTGCCATAACGAAGATAGTCACCGGTATCGGCGGTAATTTCGACATGCCCTTTTCCCGGATGCGAAACCTTGTCGATGAATCGCAGTGGCCAATAATGAGTATCGCCGTCGATATACATGGTTCCTTACTACTCCTTTGTTCTATCTGGGTTCACGACCAATCAAAAATTGCAAGTGCGCGGCGGAATGCCGCGAAAGTATCGGCGACGTGACGAGATTCCGAACGAACACGAACACGTCCCAGGAGCACGATTCAAAGGCGAACAAGCGCAACGAAACAGCTGGGAAGTTTTCACCTGCTCAATCATTTCACTCCGTACTTGGCCAGCACCTCGTCGATAAACCCGCTCTGATCGAGTTTTTTCAAAATCCGGTCATCGATCAGTTGTTCCGGTTTGACTTTTTCAACCTTTGGATTACTTCGCTTCATCAATCGAACGACATTCGTAACACCCGCCGGGGCAGCATAGGGTTTCTTGTCCGTCCCCGAAACCAGATCTCGATAGCCTTCTTCAGCGTCCTTTTCAGTGATTCGAAGATACTTTTGCAAAATTTTTAGTGTGCTAGGTTTTTGCGACATGGATAGCGAAAACGCGGCCCCTTCGATGACCGCCTTCATCAGATTTTCCGCCAGCTGTGGGTTTTTCTGCAAATTGGGTTCTCGCATGACGAAGCCGGAGCTTAGGATCGGCAGATTCGCTTTGTTTAAATCGGCGAGCGTCGGAAAACCCAGAGCGTTCAGACGACGGCTTTGCACACCGTCCAAGACGGTCGCGTCGATAGTGCCTGTTTCCAGCGCTTGCGCCAGTACATTCTGATCGCCGACAGCGATGATATTGATCTTGTCACGCTCGGCGTCCAATTTTAAGTGCTCCAAGGCGAGAATGGCTCCCATCCAAACGGTGCCGCCGATACTTTGAATGCCGAATATCTTACCGCGTAAATCCTCCGGTCGTTTGATCCCGGGCTTCACCATCAAATCATAAGTGATGCGATTGGTGAACGCTGAAAGAACCTTCAGATCAGCGCCATTGGCGACCGCCCCCACCACAGCCGTGCCTCCGGTGTAGCCGACGTCGATCTCGTTCGACTGCATGGCTGCCACCAGAGTCGGCGCACCGCGTACGAAGATCGTATCCGCTTCGACGCCGTACTTGGCAAAAAACCCGCGCTCGCGGGCAACCCAGAGGGGCGCGACTCGCGCGTTCATCGCCGCATGAGCGATAACCACCTGCTTGCCTGCCGCTGCGGCATAAAATTGGCCTGGAGCACTCAGGAAACCAAAGATCACGACAACAGCGATTAGCCGCCTAGTCATGCAGTCTCCTTTCTTTACGGATGCGCTTCACGCTTTATCTTCTGGGCCTCACCGCGCCGGTAAGTCGCGACGATTATGTGATAAGACGGCTCATCAAAGGCCGAGCCCCAATAAATTGATGGCGTTTTCGCCCAAGACCTTGCGCTTGTTATCTTGGGAAATCTTGGTGCTCCTGGCCACCGGACCGGTCACCTGCCCCGGCTGTGACGAATCCCAATGAGGAGAATCGGTTGCCAAGACAAGCCGATCGCCGCCGAGATATTCAACCGCCCATTCAAACAACCCGTCTTCGAATGGCTCGCAACCGACATAGACACTCTCATTAAAAATATCAGTGGGCTTGCGCTTCTGCCAAGGAACCAAGTGCGGCAGCTTCTCCCAATGCTCATCCATCCGCGATAACCACCACGGCATCTGCGACGCGCCGGTTTCGAGGCAAATGATTTTCAGATCCGGGTGTTTTTCCATCACGCCGCCGCAGAGATAGACCATCAAACAAACCATGCTTTCAATGGTGCGGCCAACCATGTGCGAGAAGAAAAAATTGTCAGCGAAGCGCTCGTGGCCCATAGAGCCGGTCTTGGTATCATGAAAAATAATCGGCGTGTTGGTTTTTTCCAGCTCGGCGAAGATCGGATCGAAGTGCGGATCCCACCACTCTTTGCCGGGAATTGGAGTGGCTTTTACGTTGAGCGCTTTGCTGCCCATTTCGCGCGACCGGTGCAGCTCCTTGATTGCCTCCTTAGGATCCTGAAGAGGAATCACGCCGGCCCACATCAGCCGCCCCGGTTGCTGCGAAGCGTAGTAGTTCATGTAATTATTCTGCGCCCGGGCATAAGCGGCCGCTAACTCCGGATCATCGACAAACCACAGAATATCGAGCGCCGGTGAATTGGGCGAAAGTACGGCGACATCGATGCCGTCAAGATCCATGTTGCGAACCCGCCCGTGCGCCGTCAGATCATTCGGGGTGACCCACTCTTTTTTCTCCGCCTTCTGGCGGCCGAGCTCGGAGCCAATCATGATCTGATTGCCGACGAGAGTCTTGCGCCTTTCGTTGTCTTTGGTCGGCAGTTTACGCGGCAAGAATTCTTTGTATCTTGCTTCGATTGTCTGATCCCAACTCTCCAAGTCACCAACGAGATGGCTGTCGAGATCGATCACTTTCATTCCATCAATCGCCATAATTCTTCCTCCTTTTGCGAACCTACGCGGAAATAATTATTTGTCAGCGAACGGTTTCCCCCCGGGACGACTGCTCCATCAAACCACTTTTCTCGAGCTCGCGTAAAAGACTTTCGTCGATCAAACGCTCGAGATTGACATCTGCGATCTTGGGATTGCGTAACTTCATGAAGCGCTGGATATTTTTCATCCCTTCGATGGAGATAGAGGCTTTGCGATCGGTGCGCCGCAGATAATCTTCATAGCCGTCGTTAGCCGCAACCGGATCGTTGATGCCCAGCTTTTTCGAGGTGATTTCGATAACCGCGGCCTTGTTCGCGGGATTGTGAACAAAAGCATGGCTCTCGATCATCGCTTTTAGAGTGTTACGCGCAATCGACTGCTGCTTCGCCAGATAATCCGATTTGACCACGATGCTGGTACCGACTAGCGGAATTTTTTCCAGTTCGCCCATGAAATGATAACCAGTGCGCTTCAAACGTTGGCCGAAAACGCCGGCCAGGGACGCGCCCTGAATCGTGCCCGTCTCAAGCGCCTGGGTGATCACCCGCTGATCGCCG
>JAICEJ010000333.1 GCA_025924215.1 Candidatus Binatia bacterium | reverse complement strand
GGCGGGATTCGAGCTGCGGGCGCGATTACCTATTTACCCTGAATACATTCATCAAGCCGATAGATTCCTATCCCCAAGTATTCTGCCCTATGTCGACCAACTATGCGGCGAGGACGGGCTGGTAAAAAACAATGGTCCACTGGGCAAAAACCCGGAGACTCAACCGCTCGACGTCTAGCCGTCGCGACCCGTTTAGCCATGATCTTAGCTTTAACCGGCGGTAGCGGCGGCGCCAAACTCGTTCAAGGCCTCGCGGCGGAGATCGACCCGGCCGATCTGACGGTCATCTGCAATACCGCGGATGATGCGATCTTTCATGGACTACATGTTTCCCCGGATATCGATACGATTGTCTATACGCTTGCCGGTTTAAACGACGAAGAAAAAGGTTGGGGTCTGGCTGGCGAAAGCTTTGTCGCTTTGGAACAGCTGCGGCGCTTGGGCGAGGAAGTGTGGTTCAACCTCGGCGATAAAGATTTAGCAACGCATATCCTGCGCACAGATCTCTTGCGACACGGGGTTTCCTTATCTGACGTGACACAGCGGATTCGCACTGCACTCGACGTCAAGTCGGAGATTCTGCCGATGTCGGACGATCGGGTGCAAACCCGAATCGTCACGGCGGGTGGAGAACTAGCGTTCCAAGAGTATTTTGTGCGCGAGCGCTGGGCGCCAGAGGTCAAACGGGTGTTCTTCGCCGGTATCGATGAAAGCAAACCGGCGCCGCGCGTGCTTCAAGCGATTGGCAACGCCGCCGGGATCGTTATTTGTCCAAGCAATCCGGTCACAAGCATCGGGCCGATTCTTGCCGTGCCGGGGATTCGCCAGGCCTTGAGAGAAGCTCGCGGCAAAATCGTCGGTGTCAGTCCAATTATCGCGCGATCGGCGATCAGCGGTCCGGCCCATACGCTGATGACGGTTAAAGACCTGGAGCCTTCGGTAAACGGTGTGGCCAAAGGCTATGCCGATCTCCTGGATGTTCTAATGATCGATAGGGAAGACCAGTACCTTCAGAACGATATTAAGGAACTGGGAGTCGAACCGTTTTTGGCAAATATCCGGATGAACAGCCTAGCCGACAAGCAGCGGTTGGCTCGCCAAGTCTTGGCCGTGCTATAAAAATAGTGCTAAAAAATTTTCCGGTGATGAATGAAAGTAACCGCACTTATCCCCGTCAAAGGGTTTCGTAACGCCAAGCAGCGTCTGAGCGCGTTTCTTGGCAGCGCCGAGCGTGAAGCTCTTGCCGAAGCGATGTTTCGCGATGTGCTGAGCCAAGTGCTACGGGCGCATGGGCTAGAAGAAACCGTGGTAGTGACGGGAGATGACAAGGTAGCGGCCATTGCCGGATCATTGGGCGCAAGAGTTATCCTTGAGAACGCGGAAACCGGCGAAACTGCCGCCGTTGATTTTGCCCGTACTAGCTTGAAGGATGCCGGGGGCGAAGCGGTAATGATCATTCCCGGCGACCTGCCGCTGGTTCGCAGCGGCGATATCGAATCAGTTCTCGCGCAAGTTCCAGAAGGCCAGATCGCGCCGTTTGCCTTGTTGGTTCCTTCTCACGATCGACTTGGAACCAACGCGTTGCTTCTAGCCCCGCCTGATATCATCAAATTGCGCTTCGGTTACGACAGTTTTAGGTACCATATAAGCCAAGTCTCAGCGCAAGGCTTGCCGGTTCGTTGCTTTGAGAATGAGCGCATAGCATTGGATATCGACGAGCCCAAGGATTTGGAAAAATATCTGGCCATTTCGCGAGATGGCAGCGCGACGTTCAAGACGTTGCGGCGATTTGCCGCCGACCAACGCTCACAACCAAGCCGGCGCGTTGGAGAAGCATGAAGCGAGTAGAGATCTTTGGGTTGGCTGGAATTGGCGAGGTCGGCGCGGGTGATCCGATTGGGAAACTCATTGTTGATGCCTGCTCACGTAATCGTGTCGTGCTCGAGCCCGATGATGTTCTCGTTATCGCGCAAAAAATTGTCTCCAAATCGGAAGGCAGGTTGCTCCGACTCGACGGAGTTCTGGTGTCGGATAATGCGCGGGAATTGGGGCGGGAGCTCGACAAAGATCCTGCCCTGGTTGAATTGATTTTGTCTGAAAGCCAGCGGATTGTGCGCCGAGGGGGTCGGGCGATGATCGTCGAAACCCATCACGGTTTTGTCTGCGCTAACGCAGGCGTGGACTGCTCCAATGTAGGTTTGGGAAAAGCCGCGCTATTGCCGAAAGATCCCGACGGCTCGGCTCGGAAGATCCGCGCTGAAATCAAAGACCTGGTTGGCGTATCTCCAGCGATTATCATTAGCGACAGTTTTGGCCGTGCATGGCGGTTGGGCACGGTTGATGTGGCAGTGGGGATTGCGGGGCTCAAGCCGATCAAAGACGAACGTGGAACAAAGGATCGGTACGGCTACGAACTCAGGGCGGCGGTAACGGCGATTGCCGACGAAATTGCGTCCGCGGCTGAGCTGGTGATGAGAAAAAGAGAGGCATTGCCGGTCGTGGTCGTGCGCGGCTGTGACATTGAGAAGGAGGAAGGATCGGTGAAGGATCTCTTGCGTCCTAAAACGGAGGATCTTTTCCGGTAGAATTAAGAACATGGAAAACCTTAGCGTGGCAATTGTTGGTGGGACGGGAAATCTAGGCGGCGCGCTGGCGCTTCGTTTGGGGGCGCCCGGAGTGAGAATCATTATCGGTTCGCGCGATGCGGAGAAAGCCAAGAAGGCGGTGGAAACTTTAAAGCCGACTCTTCGAGCCGGCGAAATGGTAGGCATGACTAATCAGGATTCGATACGCGGCGCCGACTACGTCGTCATCGCCGTGCCTTATGAAGGCCATGCTCAAATGGTCCAGGACATCAAAGGACAGGTAGCCGGAAAGATCATCATCGATACGGTCGTGCCATTAAACAAGGGTAAGCCGTTTGTGCCGTCAGCCGGTTCGGCATTGCAGGAGGCGCAGCGGATTCTCGGCGACGAGGCGCCGGTGGTCGGCGCGCTGCATAACATATCGGCCGTCGATTTGGCCGATGTGGATTCACCCCTCGGGGATGTGTTGGTCTGCGGCGACAAAGCTGATGCCAAGGAGAAAGTGATGGAGATTATCCGGCATATCGGCGCGCGCGCGTTCGACGGCGGTCCAGGGAGCAACGCCTATGTCATCGAGGGGCTAACCGGCGTCATCATCTCTCTCAACCGGAGATACAAATCGAAGCATGGCAGTATCAGGATTGTCGGCATCGGCGATGAGCCGGGGCACTAGCAGTACTCGAAGTTAGCGCCGGCGCGCTTTTGATACTGAGTCCTGGGTCATGCGCCTTGGCGCTAAACAACCGGAGCGTAGGCGCCCGCTATTGATCTACAATTTTGGTTTTTCTGGTCAGTGCGCAGTTCCCACGAGCACCCGATTGGACTTTACTGACCAATCCTCCAGTCCTTTTGCCTCGCTGGTTTTAGCCGCCGGTAACGCGGTTAACCTTTTTTAAGGCTGAACGTCTAACCTTCTAGGGACCTTTTAGAACACGAGCAGAGGCAGGGCAAATCAATTCACGCAACGCCTGGAAATCGTTCGCCGGAAGATCTTCCCGATATGGAGCTTGTGGCATTGTGTCAGCAGGGCGAGGGAAAGTTCTTTGAGATACTTGTCCGTCGTTATATGGAGAAAGCCTTCCGGATCGCCCTGGATTTTACCCGGGATACGGAGGAGGCCAAAGATCTCTCCCAGGAGGCTTTTTTGCGAGCCTTCTCACGCATCAAGCAGTTCGACGGCCGCTCGAGTTTTTACACTTGGTTCTATCGTTTGGTCGTCAATCTCTGTTTGGATCACACCCGCCGAAAGGGGAAGGTCGTTTGGGAACGGCTCGAAAGCGAACGGGATGACGAACGGGAGCGGAAGGAGCTGACGGATAATACGTCCGGTCCGGACCAGGAAGCAATTGCCGGCGAGACCAAGCGGCGTGTGGACAAGACTTTGGATGCCATGCCAAACAAACAGCGCACGGCTTTTATCTTGCGAAACCATGAGGGCCTGCCCATCGCAGATATTGCCAAGGTCATGAAGACTACCGAAGGAACCGTTCGAGTCTACTTGCATCGCGCGGTAGCGGCTCTGCGCCAATGCCTGGTTGAGTTTGTTTAGGGAGAATAACCACAATGGCTGCGAAAAAGTTGGGAACCATGTGCAAAGAGCTGGAAGAGGACTTGGTGCTCTACTACTACGGCGAAATCGCTGATGAGGAAAAGCGCCGGCTCGAACAGCATCTCGGCGATTGCGGCCGGTGCGGCCGCTTTATTGAAGATTTACATCGCTTGCTGCCGCAGATGGCACTACCCGAAGAGCTTCCGCAGTCGTTCTGGGATGATTACTATCGGGAGACCGTCGCCAAGTTAAGGCATCAGCGCGAGCAAAAATTCTACTGGCGCAACCTTTTTGTGCCCGTGCGCACGTGGATGATTCCGGCGTTTGGCACGGCGGTTATTGCCGCTCTGGCTTTCGGCGTGGTTCTAAGCAAGGGGAGTCTAAGTTCGCTCTACAACCAACCGCCAGAAAGAATTCCCAAGGAAATAGTGACCGACACCGAACAGTTGGAGTTCTTTAGATCACTGGACATGCTGGAAGCCTTGAGTGGTCTCGAAGGGTTGGAAACCAGCAAAGCCGACGCCCACGCCGCTTGAGGCGAGGCTCGGCCGATGAATTATCAGATTATCACGATTAATTATTAGAGAGCTGATGATCAGATGAAACGCGTTCTTGTTTCGATATTTTTCTCCGCAATGTTGCTGTCGCCACTGGCCGGCTGGGCAGCTAATAGCGCCGATGACTGGCGCAACTTAAGCCCCAAAGAAAAAGATAAAGTCTTACGGAATTACCAGCGATGGCAGAATCTCCCGCCTCAAGACAAGGAGCACTTACGTGAGGAGTGGGACCGCTGGCAGCGTCTACCGCAGGATCGCCGGGATAGGCTTAAGCAGCGCTATGAAGAGCAACGGCAGCGTCGCGACAACAGGTAGGCTTCATTGCCGCACCTCACCACGTCAATAGGAGCTGAACGTTCTTAAACAAGCCCTTAGCGAATCAATTGCCGGCCCGAGATAATTGCGCCGGTGTAAACCGCCATTATACCATTCGATGCCCTGTTGACTTTGTATTCTGAGAAGATCGACTCTCCTGCTTTGCGAACTTTCACTTCCTTGTTGCGAGCTATTTGCCCGCCCGATGCCAAAACGGCGCTCAAGCCGGCTGTAAACTAACGGAAAGGTAAACCGTCTAATGAGCAGATCGGCTGTGAAATATTTGAGACTACTTCGGAAAAGTATCTGGCAGCTAACCTTGTAGGAGGGTTCAGGCATGAATAAGACTACTTTAATTGGATTGCTCTTAGCTCTAGCGATCGGAGTCATGAACAGTCCGAGCACCGTTTCAGCGCAGAGTTACGGTTGGCCCTCGTGGAGAAATAACAGGAATGCTCCGCAGCAACTAGAAGGCACATGGTATCTAAACGGTGAGCGATCTAGGAAAACCGAAATAAACGCCTCGCGCCGTGGGCTCGTGGCCAGAAACGAAAACGGTCAGACCACGCGTTTAGAAATTAGCCGGAGCGGCGACGTTTACGCTCGGGATTGGGAGGGTGGCCTGCGCGGAGACGTTCGACGCGGTCGCATTGAATGGGAAAACGGCACCACGTGGACCCGCGAACCCAGCTACCGGATTGGTAGACGACATTAACCTGATTGTTCCTAATTGAAAAAGGCCGTCTCGATTTGATGCGAGACGGCCCTTTTCATTTT
>JAICEJ010000332.1 GCA_025924215.1 Candidatus Binatia bacterium | reverse complement strand
AGGAGATCTAGATCCAAACCTCTAGGTAGCTTGTTCGCGCACTTAAGGGCCCCTCTGACGAGGGGCCCTTTTTTTACATTCTTCTACTCCGGTCCGCCATCCTCTTGATGCCCCTCCTGCCGTTTGCCATTGTGAAATCTAGATTTCTGACTCACGAAAGGACCTCAAATGCGCATTCATACACCAGGCTGGTACTTTCTTCGCCCATATATGGTCGTTCTAATACTCACCGCGACCGGGTGCGGTTATAACACCCTCCAGAGCCTCGATGAAGAAGTGAAAGGCGCCTGGGGAGAAGTTCAGAATCAGTACCAGCGCCGTGCCGATCTAGTGCCTAACTTAGTCGCGACGGTTAAAGGAGCGGCGAAGTTTGAACAGGAAACCCTGACACAGGTGATCGAAGCCCGCAGTAACGCAACAGCAACCAAGATCGATCCCGAATCGCTCAACAATCCTGAAGCATTTAAAAAGTTTGAGCAGGCGCAAAGCCAGCTCTCCAGCGCTTTATCCCGTTTGCTCGTGGTGGTGGAGCGATATCCGGAGCTAAAGGCAAATCAAAATTTCCAAAACTTGCAAGCACAGCTGGAAGGCACCGAAAACCGGATTGCAGTAGCTCGCAAGCGCTATGTTGAACGAGTGGCTCAGTACAACACGACTGTGCGCTCGTTTCCAACTAATCTCACGGCAAAGTTCTTGGGCTTAGAAGTTCGGCCATCGTTCAGCGCTGATGAAGCCGCGCAGAAGCCGCCACAGGTAAAATTCTAGGCCGTCACGGCGATCAAAACCTTGCGCGAATCTCCTCATGCCCGGATTGCGCTGCGCCGTCATTGGTCGGTGCAGCATGGTCTTGTTTTTTGCCTGTTCCTGCTTTGCCTGCTATCGGCTCCGGCTTATCCTCTGGATGTGCCGCTGCTGCGCGGGCGCGTGAACGATTACGCCAAAGTTATTACAACGGATCAAAGTCGCAAGTTGGAGGATCAACTTGCGCAATTTGAGCGCGACACGGGTCACCAGGTGGCGATTTTAACAGTGCCCTCGTTAGAGGGTGACTCGCTCGAGGACTTCGGTATCCGCGTCGCCGAGAGTTGGAAAATCGGCAAGAAAGGCTTCGACAACGGAGTCATTCTGATAGTGGTGCCGAAGGATCGGCGTTTGCGCCTGGAGGTCGGATACGGCCTGGAAGGCATTTTGCCCGATGCCGTAGCGAACCAAATCATCAGTCAGTACATCATTCCACGTTTCCGCGCCGGTGATTTCTCGAGCGGCATCGTCGCAGGTATCGACGCTGTGCTGAGAGTGATCAAGAGGGAACCGCTTCCGGAGACCGCCCGGCAGAAACCCGCCAATCCATCGGGATCAGGGTTCGCTTCACTCACTGGCTTGGTACTGCTCTTGGGGCTTATAGCCGTCATGTCGATCGCCTCTAATTCAAACCGCCGAAGGAAAGGCATATGGGCGACACGCGGCAGGCACTATCCGCCGATTTTCTGGGGTGGCGGTGGTTTCGGCGGAGGTGGATTCGGCGGCGGCGGAGGCTTTGGTGGCGGCGGTTTCGGTGGCGGTGGCGGCGGCTTTGGCGGTGGCGGAGCTTCCGGCAGTTGGTGATGGATGCGCCCAGACAAATTTCTTACTGAAGCGGAGCAAGAACGCATTCACCAGGCGGTGATCGCGGCGGAGTCCAAGACTTCCGGCGAAATTGTGCCGATGGTTGTCACGTCCAGCGCGCGTTACACTGAGATCGAACTCTTTGGCGTAGTCACCGGGCTTTTTCTTGGGATGCTTTTAGGCTGGCTCTGGCATGATCCCTGGGGATCCTATGGTCTCAATTTATGGCCGGTAATCGGCGCCACTGTTGGCTTTTTGATCGCCCGCATTCCCGCAGTCAAGCGCCGGCTAGCTTCGAGGAGTCGAGTCGAGGAAGCTGTCAACGATCGTTGTATGGCTGCATTCACCGAGCACGGCCTCCATTACACACGCGACCATACCGGCATTTTAATCCTGGTGTCGTTATTGGAGCATCGAGTCGAAGTTCTAGCGGACCGTGGTATCAACGAAAAAGTTCCGCCAGGCACTTGGAATGAAGTCGTCGACATTATCGTCGCGGGTTTGAAGTCACGGCATGCCGGCGATGCTTTCTGCAAAGCGGTGGAACGGTGCGGCGAAATCCTAGCAACTCACTTTCCGCGCCAGGCGGACGACCGCGACGAACTTCCCAATAAGCTGATTAATGATTGAGGATCCTACTTGCCAGCCAAGCGCACGTCCACTGCGGCTACGCCGTGACCCTGCGCCCGCACCATCAAAGGATTAATTTCTAAATCCGTTAGATGATTGCGATGCGCGGCAAAAATATCCGACAAGCCGACCATCGCTTTAACCAGCGCGTCAACGTCCCGCGAGCCTTGCCCGCGAACACCCTGGAGCACTTTGAAGCCGCGAAGCTCCTGCAACATCCGGCGTGCTTCTCCCTCATCGACCGGCAGCAGGCGAATCGCCACATCTTTCAGCACTTCGACAAGAATGCCGCCGAGCCCGACCATCAAAAACGGACCGTATTGCGGATCCGTGCGCGCTCCCAGTAGCACCTCCGTGCCCTGTACCATTTCCTGAATTAGCAGATGGCCCTTGCCTAACGTTTTGGATAGAAGCTTCTGTCCCTCAGCGACCACTTCTTCGGCAGTCTTCAGACCCAATACCACGGCCCCGGATTCGGTCTTATGGACGATTTCCGCTGCGATCAACTTCAACGCCACCGGAAAGCCAATTTCTTTTGACTTCAATCCCGCTTCGGCCGCGGTCCCTACAAGAAACTGCTTTGGCAAGCCGATGCCGCAGCTCTGCAACAGGGTATTGAATCTGTCGCCCTTCAGATCTTCCGGTTTGCCGTTGGCGTCCGGCAGAGCCGGGACACGTAGCCGTCTGCGTTCGCCGTATAAACCCAAGCCAGCGAGTGCTCGCAGTGTCGGCTTGATCGCCTGCAAAAATGGAATCCCAGCTTGCTCCTGAAAAGTTCGGCTCTCATCGGTACAGCTGTAGGTCGAGCGGGCAAAAGCGAGGATCGGCTTATCAGTCGCGGCGGCAAGATTTTTGAACAAGGTCGCTTCCCTTTTTTCAGGAAAGCGCGGCAACTCGCCGTGAATCGCAAGCAAATCGACACCCTCATCCTCGGCATGCAGCTTCACGATATTGATGAAGCCCTGCTCATCGCCAAACCCGGCAACACCGCATTCCAGCGGATTTTCGACGGTCAGCTCCGGCGGGATTAGCGGGCGCACAGCCTCTCGAGTCTTGTCACTCAGCTGCGCTAGATTGGTGTTCAGTTCTTCGGCGTGATCACAGATCAGGCCTTTCATGCCCCCCGAGTTGACCACGATCGCGGCGCGACTGCCGCGCGGATAACGGCCGGCCATGAAGGCTAAGGTCATCTCCGTTAGATCTTCCAGAGTCGGGCACCGTATCAGGCCAAGCCGGTTGCACACCGCATCAAATACTTCATCGGCTCCGGCCAATGCTCCCGTGTGCGAGATCGCCTGCCGCTTGCCCATTTCCGAGCGCCCAAGCTTGACGACGAGAATCGGCTTGTTCTTGTTGAGAGCCTCACGCGCAACCGCCATGAATTCGTTGGGGCGGCGGATGCCCTCTGCCATCAGCAGGATAACTTTGGTCCCCGGATCGTCCACCATAAACGAAAGATAATCCACAAGGTCGAGGCTGATTTCATTGCCGCTGGAAACCGCATAGCTAAAACCAATGCCCCGCTCGGTCGCGCCCTTAATCCAATTACCCAGTGAACCGCCGCTCTGAAAAATCAGACCCACAGGACCTTTCTTTAGCAATGGCGTGGAAGTAGGAAACGTCCAGAGGCCTTCGGATAAAGAGTACGAGCCCATGCAATTTGGCCCGCAAATGACAAAACCGGTGCGCTCACACAATTCTTTCATCGCCTGGGCGCGTTCCTTGCCCATAGGATCGTCGCCTTCGCCAAACCCTGCAGTATAGATCGTGGCTGATTTGGTGCCGAGTTTGGCCGCCTCTTCCAAACTGTCCAACACGGCTCGGGTCGGAATCAAAATCAGCAGTTCCTCGGGAACCGCGGGCAGCGCCGCGAGGTTCGGATAACAAGGATGATTTTCGATCTCCTGATAATTCGGATTGATCAAAAAGATATTCCCCTTGTAAGCTTTCTTCAGATTGCGCAAAATTCCCATCGGCCAACGCCCTTTCGGTGATGCGCCGACAATGGCTACTGATTTGGCAGAGAGAACATTCTCGACCGGTCTGCGCTGGAATGCAGTCATACGAATTCCTTGCTAGCTTAAATTAGATTTTCCTATCTCATGTTCTAAACGTTGCTGCAACACAGGTGAAATGATGGCGCTGTGTCAAAACCGCGCACTAGCGGAAGGAAAACACTGCGATCTGGACGCCTAGTTGGTAAAAGCCTGGTTTTTCAAGAACGCGTCAGCATCATTCGCGCTAAAAAAAACTAGTCGAACTTCATCGATCGAAGCATTAGATCCGAGAAATTCTTCAATCGTCTCGGATGACACTTTGGCTGCTTCACTGAGCGGATAACCATAGATACCGGTGGACACCGCGGGGAAGGCGATTGTCTTGAGTCCGTGCTCTACGGCTAGGCGGAGACAATTTCGGTAACATGACGCCAGCAATTCTGCCTTATCACCGCCTCCTCTTCCGTAAACCGGACCTACCGTATGAATGACATGCCTAGCAGGCATTCTGCCAGCCGTGGTAATAACGGCCTCTCCGGTGGGCAGCCCTTCGGGAAATTCTTTCTTTCGGATTTCTTTACATTGTTTCAAGATCTCTGGACCGCCTGCTCGGTGAATTGCGCCATCGACGCCGCCGCCACCCATCAAAGTGCCGTTGGCGGCATTGACGATCGCGTTTACCTGTTCTTTGGTGATGTCGCCGACCTTCACCGCAACTCGAGCGTTGAGAAAAGTTTGCAAGATTTCCATCAATTTTGATCCGGCCATCGCCGAGCAGCTAAACGAAACTTTTTCCGGCGCCGATAATTGCGACAAAAGCGCTTTACGCAGCCGGCGAATTGTCCATCAGCCGAGAAATAATCAATCCCGTGGCGGCGGGGTGTTGCGCAATACCTGTCCGGGATAAGCACCTGTGGCCGCCCCGTTCTCGATCACCACTTCTCCATTCACGACCGTGTGATGAACCCCGGTTGCGCGTTGGATCATTCGCCTCTCGTTGCCTGGTAGATCTTGGACGTACTCAGGGGCGACTGTGTTGACGGTCTTGGGATCGAACACCGCGATGTCGGCTGCGAGTCCCGATCTCAACAGACCCCGGTCGCGCAGACCGAATAGCGACGCCACATGAAAGGTCAGCTTCGAGACCGCTTCCTCCAAGCTCATAACCCCGTTGTCGCGCACCCAGCGACCCAAGAAGGTCGTGCAGTAGCCGAACCTAGCATCATAGCCCATGTGCGCGCCGGCGTCGGATTGACCGATGATGACAAACGGATTTTTGAGGATCTCACAGACCGCTTTGGGATCTCCTTGCGTCGTCACGTGCGAGAAGCGGGTTTCGAGATTCTCTTCCAATGCGATGTCGAGGAACACATCCATGGGGTCTTTTCCCTTGGTCCGCGCAATCTCCTCGAGAGTTCGGCCCTGCAGAGATTTATTCTTCGGCAGTTTGGCTTCATCCACATAGATGACGTCCCAACGCTTGGGAAAAACCGATGGCTCCGGCGAGTTTACCTCCGCGCGCATTTTTTGCCGCGCTTCGGGGTCGGCAAAAATCTTCTGCCTCT
>JAICEJ010000331.1 GCA_025924215.1 Candidatus Binatia bacterium | reverse complement strand
TTTATGGGGACGCTGCCACCAAGGAAAACCAGTTCGGCTGGGACTGGCACCCGAAGATTCTCGGCGATCATTCACACATGGCCATGTTCGTGGCGATGAACGCCGGCAAGGTCAGGGGCATGTTTTGCGTAGGACAAAATCCCGCCACATCGGTGAACGCCAAGTTGGAGCGGTCCGGACTAAGGAAGCTCGAATGGCTGGTCGTGAAAGACAACTGGATCACGGAGACCGCCACTTTCTGGAAGAATGCGCCGGAGGTCAAAAAGGGCGAGGTCAAGACCGCGGACATTAAGACCGAAGTTTTTTTCGTTCCCGCCACCCAGGTTGGCGAAGTCGAAGGGACATTCACCAACACGCAGCGACTGCTGCAATTTCATCATAAAGCCGCCGAAGCGCCCGGCGATTGCCGCTCTGATACCTGGTTCTACTACGAGATCGGCAAGCGTCTGAAGAAGCTCTATGCGCAATCCAATGAGCCGCGCGACGAGGGGTTTAAGAATCTCGTCTGGGACTACGAGCACGAGGATGAAAATGAAAGAAAAAAGGGAGAGCCTTCAGCGCTGAAAATTCTAAAAGAGATTAACGGGTTTCAAAGCGGCGATCCAAGTAAGCACGTCGCCGGCTTCGGCGAATTGAAGGACGACGGCTCGACAACGTGCGCGTCATGGATCTACTCGGGCGTCTATCCCGGGGCGGGAAAGAATCTTGCCGATAGGCGCACTCCCGACGCGCCCGGACAGCCCGGCGCGCAGCTGAATTGGGGCTGGGCTTGGCCCGCCAACCGCCGCATCATGTACAATCGCGCTTCCGCCGATCCCACTGGCAAACCCTGGAGCGAAAAGAAGAAGTGGGTATGGTGGGATGCGGAGCAGAAAAGATGGGCCGGCTATGATGTGCCGGATTATATTGCGACCAAACCGCCTACCGACAAAGCTAAGCCGGGCACAGCAGGAATGGATGCGCTTCCCGGGACCGCTCCTTTCATCATGCGGCCTGATGGCCTGGGTTGGCTTTTCGTCCCGGCAGGCCTCGTGGATGGCCCGCTGCCGACACACTACGAACCGGTGGAGTCGCCGGTCGCCAATCCGCTCTACAAGCAGCAGACGAGCCCGGTCTTCAAATACTGGAAGGATACCGGGAACGAGCTGGCGAAGATGGGCGACCCGAAGTTCCCCCACGTACTGACGACCTATCGTCTGACCGAGCATTATCTTGCGGGCGGCATGAGCCGCTGGCTGCCCTGGCTAACCGAGCTGCAGCCGGAACTCTTCGTCGAGATCAGTCCTGAGCTGGCTCAAGAGAAAGGCATCAAGAACCTCGACTGGTGCAGGATATCCAGCCCACGCACACAGGTCCGCGCCAAGGCGCTGGTCACGCGCCGGATGAGGCCGTTCAATATTGACGGCAAAGTCGTGCACCAGGTCGGGATGCCATGGCACTGGGGGTATGAGGGGCTGGTGACCGGCGATGTCGTCAATGAATTAACCTCATTGATCGCCGATCCAAACGTTTCGATGCACGAAGGGAAAGCTTTCGTCTGCAACGTCGAAAAAGCATGAAAGCCGTGGTCGTGCTCGTGACTTTTGCTCCTCGGAAGCAATCAGAGGAACACGTTGGGGGCGCTCAGGCCAGGAAGGGGAATGAACATGGCTGAACCAATGGGATTCTACACCGATACGACCGTTTGTATCGGCTGCAAAGCCTGCGAAGTCGCTTGCAAGGAATGGAATCAATTGCCCAGCACCAACGGTGGTCAGAATACCTTGAGCGGTGACAGCTATGACAACACGCGCCGCCTCGACGGCCTGCATTGGCGCCATGTGAAATTCGTTGAGCAGTTTACCGAGGATCGCGGCGAGGGCCGCTGGCTGTTGATGAGCGACGTTTGCAAGCACTGTGTGCAAGCCGCCTGCCTCGAGGTCTGTCCGACCAACGCAATCATCAGAACCGAATTCGACACCGTAGTCATCCAGTCGGATGCCTGCAATGGCTGCCGGGACTGCATCACCGCATGTCCCTTCGGTGTCATTGACATCAATCCGGTCTCCGGAACGGCGCAGAAGTGCACCCTTTGCTATGATCGACTTCAGACCGGCATGGAGCCGGCTTGCTCCAAAGCCTGCCCCACGGATTCGATCCAGTTCGGCACGATTAGCGATTTGCGCGGCAGAGCGCAAAAAAGGGTGGAGCAGCTTCAACAAGGCGGCGAGAAACGCGCCTACCTTTATGGCGCGGACGAAAAGATGTTGGGCGGGCTTAATTCCTTTTTTCTGCTGGTGGACAAACCGGAGGTGTATGGACTGCCGCCAGACCCGAAGATGCCTACTCGCAATCTGGTGCCCGGTACGCTGTTTTCTATGCTTGGCGCCGTTCTGGTCGGCTTGATCGGCATTTTTAATTTCCGCAATCGGGGCGCGCGAGCGCGCGAGGAGACCCGGCTATGAATGGCATTCCTTCGAGCACCTACTTTACCGCTCCGCCCGATTGGGGCTGGCTGATTGTTTTTTACTTCTTCTTCGGCGGCCTAGCTGGCGGCTGTTACTTTATCGCCGTGTTGATCGATTTTTTCGGCAGGCCGGAAGATCGTCCGCTGGCGCGACTCGGCTATCTCATCTCATTTCCGTGCCTCATCATAAGCGGCATCCTCCTGACGGTTGACCTGTATCGGCCGGAACGCTTTTGGCACATGCTGATCGAGTCCAATACATTCCAGCCGATGTTCAAGTACTGGTCGCCAATGTCCGTAGGCTCCTGGTCGCTTCTGATATTCGGGCTATTTTCATTTCTATCTTTTCTCAGCGCGCTGGCTGATAGCGGCCGAGTAACCTGGTCTGGAGCGCGCAGGTTCCGGCCGCCTGGGACGATCGGCGGCATCATTTCGATTATCGGCGGGCTCTTTGCTTTTTATGTTGCCGGCTATACGGGAGTACTTCTGGCGGTGACCAACCGTCCGATCTGGTCGGACTCCCCACTCTTGGGGATGCTGTTTGTCATTTCGGCGGCGTCGATCTCGGCGGCTTTGATGATTTTGCTTGCCGAGCGCAACCGCTGGACCATGGCCGGCATCGCCGATTTGCACCGGATGGACGTTTGGGTCCTGGCTCTGGAACTCATTGTCTTGATCGCCTTCTTGATTTCACTAGGGCCGGTCTTCCGCGCCTGGTTCAGCGTCTGGGGCGTGGTGCTTTTGTTGGGTGTTGTCGTGCTTGGAATGCTCGTGCCGCTATCGCTGTCGTGGCGCCGGCAGTGGCTCGGGGGTCTCAATGCCACGGCCAGCGCGGCGCTGGTTCTGATCGGCGGCTTCATTCTCCGCATGGCGATTGTGCTCGGTGCCGAGGCAGTATGACATGAAGTTAGCGTTGTTGATGATCACTACGGCCGTTGTAACGGCCGGCTGCACAAGCCCCGAAGTGAGCCGTACCCGCGGTGGCGGGCCGGGTGCCGATCTGGGCAATCGAGGTTCAATCGTGCGTATGCACGAAGGCTCTAACCCCTTTGATAAAACTCCAAAAATCATTGGTGGCGAGCATCCGCCTCTGGAATCCGCGCGCCAAGCACGCCAGTATGACCGTCGATGACGGAGAACGACCTTCAGGCTCTTGCCCGCGAGTACCCGGATTGGCAGCCGTGGCTCCTCGTAATCGAAGCGGTCATGTGCGAAGCGACCGATTCAAGTTGGGAATCCTACGTTCCCTCGCGGGCGGAATCTCGAGCAACTGATGCGCCGCTTCTAGCCGGGGTGACTATAACAGCGGATATCGGCAAAGTTCGCCGCTGGCAAGACCACCTCCTACAAACGGCGGCGCGCAGTGGCGCCCCTAAAATGTTGCCGCTCAAGGCCGTGAGAAAAGCTGCTGTGAACACTGCGGCGCTCTTTGAAGCAGCCTTGTGTGAGAATGGCGCAGGACTGAAGCGGTTGGCCGACGACCTAGGTATCGATCCCGACCCGTTTTCCGCCGTTACGGCGTTAATCGCCGTGCCTTTTCTGCACGCCTGCAACCGGCGCTGGCAACCGTTGCGATTCCCGGGGTGGACGGCAGGCTATTGTCCCACATGCGGCGCCTGGCCGGCTTTTGCCGAAATGCGAGGTATAGAAAGGAGCCGCTACTTGCGCTGCGGCCGTTGCGGCGCCGAGTGGCAGGCGCATGGTTTATTTTGCTTTTTTTGCGGCAATAGAGACCATAAAGAACTTGGATCACTCCTGCCGGAAAAGTCCGGCTCTGCGCGCGCCATCGATACCTGCAACCAATGTCGCGGCTATCTCAAGACATTCACCAAGCTGCAGGGTAGCGCCCCCACCAAAATTATGTTGGACGATCTCGCGAGCGTGGACTTAGACATTGCCGCGTTGGAGCAAGGCTTCAAACGGCCGGCGGGTCCCGGTTACGCCCTCAATAGTACAGTGGTAGCCAAGCCGGGTCTGAGCGAGCGGGTGTTTGGCCCAAACGTATGAGTCAATCGATCCTTCGTCCCGCGGCGGTGTGCAAAGCTTTGCTCACCGCGCTCGAGGCCTCGGAAGGACGGCGACGCAGCCGCAAACGCGACCAAACCCCCGACGGCATCGGCTTGACCTTCAAACGGGAGTTGCTCGAACAAGCCGTCAGTGACGACCCGGAGCCGGAAGCTTTCGAACAATGGCTGCTAGACTACACTGCCATCCATGGTTCGGCCGGCGGGATCTATGCGATGGCCAGAGCGGTTTTTGAAGAATGGCGGCTTACTCATTCAATGAATGAGTTTAAATCCTGGCTCGAACAGGGCGCTCCTTCTGACGATGCCAGTGAGGACTCTTCGTCCTCTCTTAACCAACAACGCGAATCCACAAAAGGGCGTCTCTAGTTGCCAAAAGCCGCATCTCCAGATCTGCGCGAAAAAATCTCCAGCGTCTTCACACGCGTCGAGGATGTTACCTACGTCGGCCTCGGCATCTTACTGGCGGTCAGCGCGTTATTTCTTCTCATCGCCGCGGCATGGTCTTTAATTGAAGGTCTTTCATTCTCTGGTATCGCAAAAGATCTCACGGTCGAGGTACTCGATCAAATTCTTCTGGTGCTGATGATCATCGAGATCCTTTCTACCGTGCAGGTATCGTTTCGCGAGCATGTACTAACACCCGAGCCGTTCCTGGTCGTCGGTTTGATCGCCGCCATCCGGCGCATCCTCATTATCACTGCCGAATTTTCCAATCCGTCTGAAGTCCTCGAAGCTGCTTTCCGTAACGCCATGTTCGAATTGGGCCTGTTAACCATCTTGATATTTTCCCTGGTGTTTTCTCTGTACTTCCTCAAAAAAAATCGAGCGGCCAGCGTCGAACGCCAGTGATTGTCCCCGCCGTCAGGAGCGAAATCTGTTTCCAATCGATGTAAGTTGCCTCGCACTGCGTTCGCGAGAACAGTCGCTCCCCGATTGGCGCTTTGCTTTTTATTGTCCTTGGCGGTGACACTCATCCACTAACCTTGTTCAAAAGGCTGTTTTGGGATACATACCTGCCGAGCAATCATCCACAGTGCAGCTCGAAGAGTTTATTATGCGCAAGAACTCCGCTCTACTGCCGGCACCTCATGGAGTTCAAGAAATGATGATTGTCCAAGTCGGATGACATAAATAAAGCGGGAGGTGTCTACGGCAAATCTTGGTTTTGTTGGACTGGGGGTGATGGGAAGCCGTATGGTAAAACGGCTGCTTCATGCCGGTCACTCAGTAACGGGCTACAACCGAACCCGCGCCAAAGCCCAATGGCTTCTCGACACCGGGATGAAGTGGGCCGAAACTCCGCGCGCGGTCGCAGACTCTGCTGAAGTCGTTTTCTCAAT
>JAICEJ010000330.1 GCA_025924215.1 Candidatus Binatia bacterium | reverse complement strand
GATTTCCGGTAGGAGCTACTCTCAGTCTTACCGAGGGACTCGTAATCGCATCCAAATACGGAGCTCTGATCCCGACAAATTAAGGAGTCTTTTCTTAAATGAATCACCTCAGCATTTGACTTGCTGCTCTCACTATAGTTTTTATGATTTGGTAGTCATTGGAGTCCGACAAGGCCCTCCATAAGTGAGAATTGAAGTCAGAATTGCCGGAAAATCCGAACTGTATATCACGCGAACGGACCGCGAAAGCCAATGAAGTTTAACGACTTATGAGACCTTGCAGATCAGGAGGAAGAGGAAGTGACAATTAATCTAGAAGTGGCAAACAAAGTGCTCGCGCAAATTGATCGCGACGAGCTGGCACAGCTCGGCTGCGATCTCACTAGCATTCCCAGCCCTACCGGCCAGGAAAAAGCCATCGGCGAATTCATTTTGGATTGGTTTCAGGCTAACGGCCTCAAAGCCGTGCGACAAGACGTCGAGTTCGACCGGCCCAATGCCGTAGGCATCGTCAAAGGCGATGGCACCGGATTAAGCCTGGGTTTCAACGGCCACACCGATACCAGCTTTACCGGTACGGCGGAAGACGCGCGCATGGTCGCCAACATGGAGCCCGAGTCGGAGCTAAAAGGCAAAGTCGTCGGCAACAAAGTCCAGGGTTTGGGCATCTCCAACATGAAAGGGGGCGTCGCAGCCTTCATGATGGCCGGCAAAGCCCTCAAGAAAAGCCAAGTCAAGCTCAAAGGCGACGTCATTCTTGCGGCGGTGGTCGGCGAAATCTCGCGAACTCCGATCGGGCCGTGGCAAACCAAGGAGTATCGCGGCGAAGGCGCCGGCACCAGGCATCTGCTGACCCACGGCATGCACTCGGATTATGCCGTGGTCGCCGATGGCTCGGATTTAAACATCGTCTGGACACAAACCGGCGTCGTCCAAGTGAAGATTCAAACCTTCGGTAAAGCCGAGGCCGCCTGGGGCTCCAACCGTTCGACCCACCCGATGGAAAAAATGAACGCCATCGTCAAGATGACCAAGATCATCGAAGCCGTTGAACGCTGGGGCGCCGGGTTCGAGGAGAAATACGTTTATAATTCCCCCACCGGCCCGCTGTATCCCAAGGTCAACATTGGCGGCATCGAGGGCGGCGCGCCTTACCGGCCCAATTACTTTCCCGGCTTGTGCACGATTTACGTCGATGTACGCATGCCGCCGCAGGTCAGACCGGTGACCATCAAGTATGAATTGGAGACGGCGTTAAACCGTCTAGGTTTGGAATACGATATGGAGATTTATAAGTCGCTGCTCGGTCATGAAGGCAAAAACGTCGAGCCGTTGGTGAAATCAGCCGAAGAAGTTTATCAGCATCTGTTCAAAGAAAAGATCAAACCCGAAGCCGCCGACCGCGCCAGCATCTGGACCGATACCAATATCTATAACGAGCTCGGCATTCCGGCCATCAAGATCGGCCCGCGCGGCCGCCGCATCGGCCCAAGAAATGAAGAAATCGAAATAGATGTGATGGTGAAGGCAGCGCAAATCTATGCGCTGATGGCACTGGATATTTGCAGCCGGGAACGGGCGTAGGACGCTTTATTCAGCTGGGTTTCGCCAAGCCTGAGGGTTAGCTAAAAACGGCTTGAGACAGATCTTCGGACCCGCTCGCTTCGCTCGCTGCCCGCGTCCGCTCAGCCTTCGCATTAGGCCACTTAAACGACTATCGTTCCGGTGACATTAGCTCAATAAAGGAGAATACCGATGAAGTACATGATCAGCTGGTTCGAACGTCCGCAAGGTTCGCCGACGGAGTACGAGAATGCCCAGAAGCGGATACTGGAGGTTTTCACTCAATGGAAGGCGCCCGACAATTTCAAGATCGAGTTGTTCGTGGTGCGGGTAGGCGATTGGGGTGGGTATATGTTGGTGGACTGCGATGATCCGTTGACCGTTCACAAGTTCTGCTCGACCCTCCCTGCTTTTGTATTCGAAGCTCGGCCAGTGGTTCCCGTTATGGACGCTGTCCGGGTGGAGCTTGAAGCGATTGCCTTCCGTGATGGGCTAAAAGGCAAGTAACATTCGAGAGGATCGAATCGCATTTGCCGCGTCTGCGAAGATGTATTCACGATGAGTTTGATAAACGCCATGTGGCCTAACCATGCGCTGCAGCGAACGGATCCGGCTGTCACAGCCCATGCTTCCCACCGCCTTCGCTCGCCTATGGGCTGCGCCAGCCTCCGCCGTCGCTGAGCTTGGAGTCGTTAGCCGCCGAATAGACCAGAATGCCGACCCAGCCGTTTTCGGAAACTCTTTTCGAGCAGTTCTGCTCTCGGCACGGCATTCCGTGTAAACCGATTCCGACGAGATTGGTGCGGACCCCCGACTTCGCAATTCGTCTTGACGGTGTGACGGTCATCTGCGAGGTCAAGCGGATCGATCCAAATGCTGAGGATTTAGCGGAACTACAAGCTGTCAGCTCAGACGAGGCGACGGGTCGGTTCGTGCCGAATCGCCTCAGGGGCAAGCTGAAGGACGTGTCAGGCCAGTTGAAAACAGCGTGTCTCTCGGGTCACCCAACAATGCTGGTCGTGTACGACAACACACCCTTCAAGATGTACTCAGTTCATCTCGATGTCCTGCAGGCGATGTTTGGGGCTCACAGCGTGACCATGACAACGCCAAAGGAAGGAGGAGCTGTACCGATTGTTTCCGAGCCATTTTTCGACGGTAATAGAGGCGTAACACCACGCCAGAACACATCGGTGAGCGCGTTGGCGATTCTCGAGAGCGGGTCTCTATCCGAACTGAAGCTGAGGCTGTACCACAATCCCTACGCATCGGTGGTTTTGCCCCCGGAACTTCTTGAGGCTCTGCCGGTCGAACAGTACGTTATTCCCGGCCAACAACCGTGAGGCTGTAAGTGCGCATTCGCCGTCTAGCCGGTGGCTTGATAAGGCCGCGGCCACCGCGCCTCTCACCCAAACGTTAGATGCACAGCATGGCCTCTTACAATTTCTAAGACCTGTTCAGGTATACGGAGCTGCGCTCATGATTCAATTCGTCATTGTTGGCTTGCTCTCGCTTCTCTTTATCCCGTCCAGCGCGTTGGCTCAAAGCTGCGCCGACAGTCCGGTCGCAGTCCAAATCCTGGGTTCTGGTGGACCCAGGCTCAACCCCGATCGCGCGTCATCCAGTTATCTCCTTTGGATCGATGCTCAGGCGAGGATACTTGTCGATATTGGCGGGGGAAGCTTCCTTCGCTTTGGCCAAAGCCAAGCAAAGCTTAACGACCTGTCGTTGATGGCGATAAGCCATCTTCATCCCGATCACGTTTCTGACCTGCCCGCCCTGCTGTGGTTGAGCCATCAGGCTCGCAAGAACTCGTTGCCCATAGTGGGTCCTTCCGGTAACGACGTGGCGCCAAGCTTTCCGACGTTTCTCAGTCGCTTATTCGATGAGAAGAATGGCGCATTTCAAGTGCTCGGCCCCACGTTGGGTGCCACGCCGGGAAAAGCGGGAGGAGGTGTTCGTCTCGATGTCGGCGTCGTTGATGTGAATAAAACGGAACCGTCAAAAGTGTTCGACGCGCAGGGAGTGACCGTGACTGCGTTGGGAATACCGCACGGCAATCTTCCGACCCTGGCCTACCGCGTTCAAACACGCGACGTCTCAATCGTATTCAGCTCCGATCAGACCGGTACCAACCCGAGATTCGTTGAGTTCGCGAAGGGAGCAAACGTCCTGATTATGCATCTCGCCATTGCAGCCGGCGAAACTAGTCCTCTCCACGCTTCACCTTCGGTCGTCGGTCGTGTCGCACAAGAAGCGGGCGTTGGGCGACTGATTCTCAGTCACATTGGTCAGTTTAAACTTGATGCCGCCATCGCTGAACTGAAGAACTTCTACACCGGCCCCCTGACCGTTGCCGCCGATCTGCAATGCACGTCGGTGCCGTGAATAGTCGGCTAGCTCCAAAGAGCCCTACCGACCATGGATCCCGCAGAGTTGCCGATTGCCTACTTACAGCGTTACTAACATGCGCACGCCTGCTAACGCGGGGTCACCTCTGGCTAACACCTTCCAAGACAACACAATTCAAGGACTGCATGACAACAACAGCAAATAACTTTTCTATGCCCGGCGAAAGCGGTGAGTCCCCTGCTTATTTGAGGCCGTACTGTGCCACGATACGATCGATGAAACCGGTCGTTTCCAGTTCTTTGATAATCGAGTGATCGACAAATTGAGCAGGATTCGCTTTAACTGCCTTGGGCTCAGACTTACTTACTTCTTGAATGGGAATTTCCAATTCCGCATCGGTAGCATACGGGCGAAGACTGTGGTCGTAAGCGCGAAAGTTTTCCTCCAAAACTTCTCGATCCTGAATGCGCATGTATTTGCTCATCACCTTGAAGATTTGCTCCTTGTGGGTTTTGTAATAGCAAATCCCTTCGATCAAGCCCTTCATGAAATTGACCACCACCGGCCGGTTGGCCTGAATGAAAGATTTTCGCGTGACCACTACTGCGCTGGTATAGGGAATCTTTAAACGAGAGGCATCGATCAGAAGAGGAAATCCTTTTTTTCTCGCCATTAACGTGATTGGCGGCGTGACGATAGCAGCATCGGCGCGCCCGGCTTCGACGGCAAGCAGCCGGCCGGTTTGGTTTCCGAACTGGAGTAAAGCTACATCGCTCTCCGGCTTCAAGCCCTCCCTCTGGAGCAGGAAACGCCCCATGAAGTCCGACGAACTGCCATAGCGGCCGATCGCCAGACTCTTGACCTGTTTGACCTCGGTGATTCCTTTTCTACCAAAGATGTTGTTGTCCATGAACTGATTGAAGCTCATCGTTATGGTGAAATCGATTCCCTTTATATTGTTGGCGATCGCGAGCATCGGCGAAAACTGCGCCATGTGCACATCGTTGTTGAGAAGAGCGGAAATAGAAACAGTGGCACCCTGGATGAACACCAGGCGGACCGTATTGCCGTATTTCTCAAAAAAACCCAGATCAGAGGCTATCCATAAGGGCGCCGTATTACCAGAATCACTGGCAGTGCTGAAGTTGATGATCTCTCCGCTGAGCGGCTTCGCAACCGCTAACGCGAGGAGGATCGTCAAACAAGCAAGTTTGCTGTACATAGGGAATCTCCTTCAAGTCGCTTACTAGGCGGGCGCCGTCTTCACAGCCCGTCCCCTCCCAACCGCTTACACAGCGCTAGATCGACCACGTCATCGGTCTTTAGTTCGGCCGCTTTCGGATTGAGGCCGAGCTCGGCCATAAACTTCATGACTGAACGCACTCCCGCCACGGTTGGGCAGATACTGCGGGGCAACTCTTCGACGAGATCATTATAGGAGGCTTCCAGTCGATCCGGTTTCGCGAGCTTGAGATTTTTGCTCATGGTTTGAAGAATGGTCTTTTTATTAGCCGGTGCAACTATGAACTTTATCGCATCGGCCGTCGCCCTGCCGACTCTTTCGAGCATGAGCGGATCCGAACGCAAGAGCTTGCGCGTGGTCACCATACCGCTTGCTTGAAACGGGATATTGAGCTTGGCCATGTCCAGCAGGATGCTGAAGCCCTGGCTTGTAGCTGTGTTCGCCAATTCCGGTGCAATCAGAGTAGCCTGGACGTTGCCGGCCTGCAGCGCGGCCAATCGCAAGGGTTCTTCGCCAATCAACAGGAGCGCGATGTTGTCTCGACGCGCGCTTAAACCCATGTGATCCAGCGCCGCATGAGTCGCCAATGAGGCTAAACCCGCCTGGCTGGCTCCAATGGCGACTCTCTTGCCCTTTAAGTCTTCATGCCTCTTTATGTC